>JAEYNO010000249.1 GCA_023412515.1 Actinomycetes bacterium | reverse complement strand
GCACCGGGCCGAGGACGCCCGCCGTCGGGCGCGAAGCTGGGGGGCGGGTCGTCCCGGCGGTCGGTCACGTGGCCTCAGCAGGTCGTGCTGGTCGCGTCGGCGGCCGTGAAGGCGTCCACGCCGGGCCTCTTGGTCTCGGTGGGCGCGGGGGCTGCCGGCTCCTCCGGAGCCGCGGGGGCCGCCGGTGCCTCGGGGGCCGCAGGCGCCTCGGGGGCCGCCGGCGCCTCGGGCGCGGCAGGCGCCTCCGGCTGGCCCAGCATCGGCACGTCGGACGCGACGTTGGCCCAGATCGTGTCCGCCTCCGACGTCCACTCCACGCGGTTCTTGTCGCTGCGCGCGGGGGCCCACGGCACGGTCATGAGCGTGATGTTGTCACGGTTGACGCCCCGCAGGCTGAAGGCGAGGCCGGTGAGGTCGGTGACCGACAGGTTCGTCGTCACCGACTGCGTGGCGGCCGAGAGGAACTGCATCAGCTGCGCACCGTCCGTGAGCAGGTTCTTCGACAGGACCTCGTCGGCGACGCGCGCGATGAGGACCTGCTGGCGGCCGGCCCGCATCGTGTCGGAGCCGTCGAAGCCCGTGCCGTGGCGCGCGCGGGCGTACTGCAGCGCGGTCGCGCCGTCGAGCATCTGCTCGCCCGCCTTGAGGTCGAGGCCCGTGTACGAGTCCGACACGTCGCGCTCGATGCACATCGGCACGCCGCCGATCGCGTTGATCATGTTCTGGAACCCCGCGAAGTCGACGACGACGACGTTGTCGATGGCGACGCCCGTGTTGGCCTGCACGGTGTTGACCGTGCAGGCGGCGGCCGACTCGAGGTCGCCGCCGTTGTCCCAGCCGATCGCGAACGCGGAGTTGAACATCGCCTTGTTCTGCGCGCGGGTCGTCTTGCCGTTCGTCAGCGTGCAGGACGGGATCTCGACCAGCGAGTCGCGCGGGATCGACACCATCTCGATGCGCGAGCGGTCCGCGGAGACGTGCACGACGATCGTCGTGTCCGACCGCATGCCCTCCTCCTCGCCGCCGATCGCGGCGTTCTCACCGTCGCGCTGGTCCGACCCGAGCACGAGGATGTTCACGGGACGACCCGCGTGCGAGTCGTCGGGGTCGGGCGCGGTCGTCGGGGTCGGGGCCGCGGCGACCAGGTCGTCCAGGTCGAGCCCCTCGACGTTGTTCGTCAGCCGTGCGGCGAACGCGACGCCGCCGGCGACGCCGAACACGAGGACGCTCGTGACGCCCAGGGCCACGGCCCGCAGCGCGGTGTGGCCGCGGAGCGTGCGGGCGTGACGGGGCGCGCGGGCGCGTCGAGCGGCGGCGTGGCGGGTGGTCACCCGTCGATCGTAGGAGAGCCCGCGCGACGAGGCGGGGGAGTGCCGCAGGAGCGTCGTGGAGGATTCGTGCAGATGGCGCCGACATGCGGCGCCATCTGCACGAAAGCGACCGTCAGCGGCCGAGCACCGCGTACTTCGCCTCGGTGGCGTCCTTCTGCGGGCGCCACCACGACTCGTGCGACCGGTACCAGTCGATCGTCGCCGCGAGACCGTCCTCGAACGTGGTGTAGCGCGGCTCCCAACCGAGCTCGGTCCGCAGCTTCGTGGCGTCGATCGCGTAGCGCAGGTCGTGGCCCGGCCGGTCGTTCACGTGGTCGTACGCGTCGGGCTCCTGGCCCATCAGGCGCAGGATCATCTCGATGACGGTCTTGTTGTCCTTCTCGCCGTCGGCGCCGATGAGGTAGGTCTCGCCGAGGCGGCCGTCCTCGATGATCCGCCACACGGCCGAGTTGTGGTCCTCGACGTGGATCCAGTCGCGGACGTTCTCGCCCGTGCCGTAGAGCTTGGGCCGGACGCCGTCGATCACGTTGGTGATCTGGCGCGGGATGAACTTCTCGACGTGCTGGAACGGTCCGTAGTTGTTCGAGCAGTTCGAGATCGTCGCGCGCACGCCGAAGCTGCGGGCCCACGCCCGGACCAGGAGGTCCGAGGACGCCTTGGTCGACGAGTAGGGGCTCGACGGGTTGTACGGCGTGTCGGGCGTGAACTTCGCGGGGTCGTCGAGCTCGAGGTCGCCGTAGACCTCGTCGGTCGAGACGTGGTGGTACCGCACGTCGTGACGGCGGACGGCCTCGAGGAGCTGGTACGTGCCGATCACGTTCGTGCGGACGAACGGCCACGGGTCGTGCAGCGAGTTGTCGTTGTGCGACTCGGCGGCGAAGTGCACGACCAGGTCCACGTCCTTGACGAGCTGGTCGACGATGTCGGGGTCGGCGATGTCGCCCTTGGCGAAGACGACCTTGCCGTCGACCGGCTCGAGGCTGCGCTCGTCGCCGGCGTACGTGAGCGCGTCGAGCACCGTGACGTGCACGTCGGGACGCTCCCGCACCGTCTGGTGCACGAAGTTGGAGCCGATGAAGCCGGCTCCGCCGGTCACGAGGATGCGCATGGCGATTTCCTTCTCGAGGTGTCAGGGGCGGCCCCCGATGCTAGCGCGCGCCCTTCTTCGCGGTCGGTGCGTCGGCGGGGCGGTAGCCCCCGGTGGGACGCGGCGCCACGAGGAGCGACTCCACGACGCGGCGCGCGACCCGCGCGTCGCGTCGCAACCGGCACCGGGACAGGACGAGCCCCGGTGCCATCCGCGCGTACGACACGAGCACCCGCAGACGCACGCGGGTCTCGCGCCACGGACGTCGCCGGCGCAGCGCGAGCGAGGCCGACGTGAGCACGAAACGGACCAACGAGCGCACGACCAGCCCGGTCGTGGCGTCCTTGGTCAGCATGGCGAGCCGGTTGCGCGCGTCGTGGAACACGAAGAAGTCGCTGCCCTCCCGCGACGAGGCCGCGTGCGCGTGCGACACCACGGCCCTGGGGCAGTGCAGCACCCGCCAGCCGGCGAGGCGCAGCCGCCACGACAGGTCGGAGTCCTCGTAGTACATGAAGAAGCGTTCGTCGAAGAGTCCCACGTCGCGCAGCGCCGCGGTCCTCAGGAGAGCCGCCGCACCGCTGAACCCGAAGACCTCGGACGGCGGGTCGTGCCGGGTGGCGTCCGCCAACCAGCCCCTGTCCACCCCGAAGCCGTCGGTGCGGATCTCGTTCCCCGTGGAGTTCACGAGCCGCACGTCGCCGTCGGGATCGGAGACCCAGCGCCCGTCCGGCCCCACGACGTCCGGCGCCTCGCCGGCGGCGGCGGCCCGGAACCGCTCGGCCAGCAGCACGGTGGGTGCGAGCGCGGCGACGTCCGCCGGTGCCCGGCGGGCGGCGTGCACCAGCGTGCGGATCGCGTCCGGGTCGGGCACCGCGTCGTTGTTCAGCAGGAGTACCCAGGGCGTGCGCACGTCGCGCAGCGCCAGGTTGTTGCCGCCCGCGAACCCGCGGTTGGTCGACGAGCGCACGACGTGCACCCCCGGGTGCGCCGCGGCCACGCGTGCCGCCGTCCCGTCGGTGGAGCCGTTGTCGACGACGACGACGTCGACGTGCACGTCGTCGAGCTGCTGCGCGGCGAGACCGGCGAGGCACTGCAGCGTGAGGTCGGCGGCCTCCCAGGAGACGGTGACGACCGTGACCTCGGCGCTCACGGCAGCGCCGCCAGGTACGCGGCGACCGTCGCGTCAGCCGTCCGCGACCACGTGAACCGACCGGCGTGGGCCCGGCGGGCCGCCCGCTCCTCGGGCCCGTCGGGGGCCGCGAGCGCGTCGACCAGCGCGTGCGCGAGCGCCTCCTCGTCGCTGGGGTCCGCGAACGTCGTGCCCGCGGCCGCGACCTCGTGCATCACGGGCAGGTCGGACGCGACGACGGGTCGGCCGCAGGCGGCCGCCTCCAGCAGCGGCAGGCCGAACCCCTCGTCGAGCGACGGCATGGCGACGAGCCGGGCGCCGGCCACCAGGCTGCGCAGCTCGTCGTCCGGGACGTAGCCGGCGCGGTGCACCCCGGGACCCGCCGGCCCCGGCTCGCGTCCGCCGGCACCGACGAGGACGAGGTCCGGCACCGCTGCCCGGGTGCGGGCCAGCGCGTGCGCCGCCACCAGGCGCCGCAGGTTCTTGCGCGGCTCGAGGGAGCCGACGAACACGACGTAGTCCGACGGCAGGCCGCGCGCGGCGAGGGTGGCCGGGGGGAGGGGCAGCGCGGCCGACCACCGCGGCGCGACGCCGAGGGGCGTGACCCGCACCCGCTCGTCCGGCAGGCGGTACGCCTCGAGCAGCTGCCCTCGCACGGCGTCGCTCGGGCACAGCACCAGCGCCCCGCGGGACAGCGCGCGCGGCACCAGCTCCGCCAGCACCTGCTCGGCGGGGGCGACGGTGCCTCGGTGGTGCAGGAACGCCAGGTCGTGGACCGTGACGACCTCACGCGCCCCGCGGGTCGGCGGGGAGACGAAGTTCGTCCCGTGGAAGACGTCGGTCCGGCCGCTCAGGAGCTCCACGGGCGGCACGTCCAGACGTCGCCACACCGCGCGCAGCAGCCGGGCCGGGACGCGCCTGCCCCGCTGGCTCACTCCGGGCGGCAGGTCGCGCAGGGCGCCGCCCCGCGCGGTCCACGTCGTCACGGTCACCTCGGCCTGCACGCCGGCCCGCTCCAGGGCCGCGGGCAGCTCTGCCAGCAGGTGCTCGGCGTAGCGGCCGATCCCGGTCCGGCGGCCCAGCAGCGGGGTCGCGTCCAGCGTGATGCGCACCGCCGGATCCTCTCACGGCGCACCCCCGGCGAGGTCGGGTAGATTTCGAGGCTGCCACAGATCGGGCACCTCGGCCGCGGAAGGCTGCCGGCCCCGCAGCAGCTCACGCAGGAAGCAGGCGAACGTGTCGCAGTACGAGATCGCAGACGTCGATCGCAGCGCCGTCAACTCGAGCCAGGTGATCGAGCTCGAGCTCGTCGGGGCCGACCGCGAGGTCCTGGACATCGGGTGCGCGACGGGTTACCTCGGCAGCGCCCTCGCCGAGCAGGGGTGCACCGTGACCGGCGTCGAGTACGACGCCGAGGCGGCCGAACGGGCCCGCGAGGTCATGAGCGAGGTCGTCGTCGCCGACCTCGAGCGCTCCGACCTGACCGAGCTCTTCCCCGGGCGCACGTTCGACGTCGTGGTGCTCGGCGACGTGCTCGAGCACCTCATGCACCCGGAGCAGGTGCTGGCCTCGGCCGTGCGACTCCTCGCGCCCGGCGGCTCCGTCGTGGTGTCCGTGCCCAACGTCGCGCACGGCTCGTTGCGGCTGGCGCTGCTGCAGGGACGGTGGGACTACCGCGAGACGGGCCTGCTGGACCGCACCCACGTCCGGTTCTTCACGCGCCAGGGCGTCGCGGACCTGCTGCGCGCCGCCGGGCTGCGTCCCGTCGACGTGCGGGCCGTCGTGCTCGACCCCCTCGAGGTGGAGGTCGACGTCGACGCCGACGCGCTGCCCTGGGCGGTCGTCGACTGGGTCCGGAAGCAGCCCGACGCCTACACGTACCAGTTCGTGCTCCGCGCGGTGCCCGGCGAGGACGACGGCACGCCGTTCCCGGAGCCCGTGCCGGCGGTCCCGCTCCCGGAGCGGGACGACGCGCACACCGAGCGTGGGCGGATCGAGGCCGCGCTGCACGCGCCGACCGTGGGTCGCGGCGACATCGTGGACGAGGTCATCGAGCTGCGGCACCGCGTGCTCACGCTGCGCGACCACGCGGTGGGCGCCGAGGCGTCGGTGGGGGCGGCGCGCAACTCGGTCGCACGCGCCCAGGCGGCGGAGCGGCACGCGCGCGCCGAGCTCGAGCGGCAGCTGGCCGAGATCAAGAGCACCGCGTCGTGGCGGGTGGGCACGAAGATCGTCTCGCCGCTGGCCCGCGTCAAGCGCGTCGTCCGGGGGAGCTGAGCCGGTGGCACCGACCTTCTCCGTCCTGACGCCGGTCTACGAGCCGCCGCTGGACGCCCTGCGCGAGGCGATCGCCTCGGTCCGCGAGCAGACGTTCTCCGACTGGGAGCTCGTCCTGGTCGACGACCTCTCCCCGTCCGACGAGGTGCGGGACGTGCTGCGTGCGGCGGCCGCCGCGGACCCGCGCGTCCGGGTCGTCGAGCGCGAGCGCAACGGCGGCATCGTCGCCGCCTCGAACGACGCGATCGCGGCCGCGACCGGCGAGTTCCTGGTCCTGCTCGACAACGACGACCTCCTGGTGCCGACGGCGCTCGAGCGCGTCCACGAGGTCCTGGTCCTCGACCCCAAGGTGGACTACGTCTACTCCGACGAGGACAAGATCGGCGCCGACGGCGTCCTCTACGACGAGTTCCGCAAGCCGGCGTGGTCGCCCCAGCGGCTGCGCAGCCAGATGTACACCTCGCACCTGTCCGTGCTGCGCGCGTCGCTCGTGCGCGAGGTCGGCGGGTTCCGTGACGGGTACGACGGCTCCCAGGACCACGACCTGGTCCTGCGCGTGACCGAGCGCGCGCGCACGGTGGCGCACGTGCCGGAGGTCCTCTACCACTGGCGCGTCGTGCCGGGCTCGACCGCCGGCGACCACGGGGCCAAGCCCTACGCGTGGGACGCGGGCCGTCGTGCCGTGCAGGACCACATGGACAGGCTCGGGCTCCCGGCGACGGTCGGCCTGGGCTCGGTGCCCGGGACCTACGTCGTCGAGCGGCGGCTCCGCGAGCCCTGCACGGTGTCGGTCGTGATCCCGACCCGCGGGGGTCGGGGCTTCGTGTGGGGCGAGGAGCGCACCTTCGTGGTCGAGGCCGCCCGGAGCGTCGTGGAGCGTGGGGGGCACGACGACGTCGAGATCGTCGTCGTCTACGACACCGCCACGCCGCCCGACGTCCTGGACGACCTGCGCTCGGTCGTGGGTGAGGACCGGCTCACGCTCGTCCGGTACGACGAGCCGTTCAACTTCAGCGCCAAGTGCAACCTGGGGTTCCTGGCCGCACGCGGCGACGTCGTCGTGCTGCTGAACGACGACGTCGAGGCGGAGTCGGACGACTTCATCACACAGCTCGTCGCCCCCCTCGAGGAGCCCGACGTCGGCATGACGGGAGCGTTGCTGCGGTTCGCGGACGGCCGGTTCCAGCACGCGGGCCATAGCTACGCCGACGGCGAGCTGCAGCACGCGTTCCTCCGGGCCGACTCCGACGATCCCGGTCCGTTCGGCGCGCTGCGCGTCAGCCGGGAGGCCTCCGGACTGACCGCCGCCTGCGTCGCGATGCGGCGCGAGACGTTCGAGCAGGTGGGCGGGCTCTGCGAGGTGCTGGTCGCGAACTTCAACGACGTCGACCTGTCGTTCAAGGTGCGTGCCGCGGGCCTGCGCCTGGTGTGGCTCGCGAACGTCCGCCTCTTCCACTTCGAGTCCCAGACGCGCGTGCCCGTCGTCCACCAGTGGGAGTACGACTTCGTCGTCGAGCGCTGGACGATCCCGTCGGAGGACGTCTACCTGCGCTGATCCCCGGGCGCACGGCTCCGCTGGTGCCCGTCCCGCGGGACGGGGCACCACCGGAGCCGTGCGGCACCGGAGCCTGCCCGCGCGCGGGTCAGCCGACCGGCGCGAACCGGGCCGACGTGCGCAGCGGCCCGAGCGACGACCCGTCGGCCTCGACCGCGAAGTGCGCCGCCTCGGGCACGTGGTGCACCTCGGAGCCGTCCACCCCCGTGATCCCGGCGACGACCGTGTAGTCGCCCGAGCCGAGCCGCAGGTCCGGAAGCGTGAACTCGAAGCGACCCGTGCCGTCCAGCGGGCCCATCGGCGTGCCGAGCAGCTCGGTGTTGGTCTGGTAGAGCACGGTGCCCATCGGCGTCGCGATGCCGATGCCGAGGCTCCAGTCGCGCAGGGTCGTCGGCGACTCGATCTCGACCGCGACGGTCAGGTCCTCCTCGGCGCGCAGCACCGGGCGCCCGACGGCACCTCCGCTCGTGCGGAGCGCGACCCCGACGATCTGCGCGCGAGGACGCGACTCGTCGGCCTGCATCTGCCGCTCCCGCTCCTCGCGCCGCGTGGCCTCGAAGTCGGCGCGCAGCACGCGCAGCGACTCCAGCGGCGGCCCGTCGGCCGCGACGGTCCCGGCCTCGAGGACGACGGCGCGGTCGCAGAACTCCGCGACCTGGTCGAGCCCGTGGGTGACCAGGACGATCGTGCGTCCCTCGTGCTGGAACGTGCGGATCCGCTCGAGGCACTTGCGCTGGAACGGCTCGTCACCGACCGCGAGCACCTCGTCGACGAGGAGCACGTCGGGGTCGACGTGGATCGCGACGGCGAACGCGAGGCGCACGTACATCCCGGAGGAGTAGAACTTCACCTGGGTGTCGATGAAGCGCTCGATGCCGGAGAAGTCGACGATCGCGTCGAAGTGGCGGTCCGTCTGCTCCTTGCTCAGGCCGAGGATCGCCGCGTTGAGGTAGACGTTCTCGCGCCCGGTGAGGTCGGGGTGGAAGCCCGCGCCGAGCTCGAGGAGCGCGGCGAGACGGCCCCGCAGGCGCACCTCGCCGGACGTGGGCTGGACGATCCCGCCGATGGTCTTGAGCAGCGTGCTCTTGCCCGAGCCGTTCGGTCCGACCAGGCCGACGGTCGTGCCCGACTCGATCTCGAGGTCCACGTTGCGCAGCGCCCAGAAGTCCTCCTTGTGGAGGTTCGAGCGGCCGAAGTTGACGAGCCTCTCCTTGAGCGACTTCTCCTTGCGGATGACGAACCGCTTCGAGACGTCGTCGACCTGCACGACGGGGATGCGCGCCATCACAGCTCCTGAGCGAAGTTGGCCTGCAGTCGGGCGAAGACGCGCTGGCAGAGCCACAGCGCGAGCACGCCGACCCCCAGGGCGAGCCACAGGTTCGACTCGAGGTCGGGCGGGTAGGCCGTGCCGTCGCCGGCGACCCAGAAGGCGCGCTGGAAGCCCAGCGTGACCAGGGTCATCGGGTTCAGCAGGTAGATCGTCTCCCAGACGGTGCCCTGGATGACGCCGTGGACGAGCTTCCAGGAGTAGACGATCGGGGACAGCCAGAAGAACACCTGCATGCACACCTCGACGAGGTACTGGATGTCGCGCAGGTACACGTTGGTCGCCGACAGCACGAGCGCGAGGGCCAGGCCCCACACCAGCAGCACGGCCAGCGAGAGGAAGAACCATCCCCAGCGGGTCCCGACGGGGAACTGCCGCGCCACGAGCGTGGCGCCCACCAGGATGATGAGCTGCATGCAGAACCCGAAGAGCGCCGAGCCGACGACGCTGAGCGGGAAGACCTCGCGCGGCAGGTAGACCTTCTTGATCAGGCCGGCGTTGGCCACGATCGAGGACGTGCCCACGGAGACGATCTCGCTCCACAGCGTCCACGCCGTCAGCCCGGAGTAGATGAAGATCGCGAAGGAGTCGATCTGGCGTGCGGCTCCCAGGAACTGGCCGAGCGCGACGTAGTAGATCAGGAGCAGGACGAGCGGCCGCACGAGGCTCCACACGAACCCGAGCGCGCTGTCCTTGTAGCGGGCCTTGAGCTCGCGCCGCACGAGCAGCCCGAGCAGCTCGCGGTGGGCCAGCACGTCGCGGAGGGAGGTGGCCGTGCCGCGGGCGAATCCGGGGCGCGGACTTGCCGGCCGCATCGGTTGCTGGGCCAGCACCGCCGCCCGCTCCTCGACGATGTCTGTCATGTGCTTCCTCGTCGTCGTGGCCGGGGCGCTGATCGTCTCGGCCAGGAGCACGGTACACAGTACGACGCCCGGTGCGGTCATCCGTGCGACCCACGGGGCCGTGCCGCGTCCGGGTACCATCGAGGGCCGTCGCGCGGTGTCCCACCGGGCCGCCGCGGCGCACGGCAACGGCCACGGGAGAGGTGCAGGGACGCGTGAGCACGGCGACGAACCAGCCGACGAGGACCGGGGTCGTCTCCGTGGTCCTCGTGAACTACAAGGGTGCCGACGACACCATCACGTGCCTGCGGGCCTTCGACGACGTCGCGTGGGACCGTGACCGGCTCGAGCTCGTGGTGGTCGACAACGCGTCGGGCGACGGGTCGGCCGAGAGGATCCGCGCGGCGGTGCCTCACGCGGTCGTGGTCGAGTCGCCGACGAACTCGGGTTTCGCGGGCGGCTGCAACCTCGGCGTGGCGCACGCGACCGGTGAGTTCGTCGCCTTCCTGAACAACGACGCCCGTCCCGGCGACGACTGGGTCGCGGCCGCCGTGCAGACCTTGGAGTCGGACCCGGGCATCGGCGCCGTCGCGTGCAAGGTGCTCGACTGGGACGGGACGCTCGTCGACTACGTCGACGGCTCGCTCACGTGGTTCGGCATGGGCTACAAGCGCGAGGCCGAGCGCCCCGACGACGGTTCGTACGACGAGCCCAAGGACGTGCTGTTCGGGACCGGCGCGGCGATGTTCATGCGGACCGACCTGTACCGGGAGGTCGGCGGGTTCGACGAGCGGTTCTTCATGTTCTACGAGGACGTGGACCTCGGCTGGCGCCTGAACCTGCTCGGCTACCGTGTGAGGTACGAGCCGCGGTCGGTGGCGTACCACCGCCACCACGCGACCATGAACAAGTTCGGCAGCTACCGCGAGAGCTACCTCCTCGAGCGCAACGCGCTGATGTCGATGTACAAGAACCTCGACGACGAGTCGCTCGCGCGTGCGCTGCCCGCGGCGATGGCGCTCGCCGTGCGTCGCTCGGTGGCGCGCACGGAGACCGACGTGACGGTGCTCGACCTGCAGCGCTCGCCGGGGGGCGACGGCGACCTCGACGTCACCGTGCCGAAGATGGCGCTCACCGGTCCGTGGGCCATCGACTACCTCGTCGAGCACATCGACTCGCTCGCGCGCGACCGCGCGGACCTGCAGGCACGCCGCCGCCGTACCGACCGGGAGCTGTTCCCGCTGTTCCGTCACGCGATCGAGCCCGCGTACCCCCACGAGACGTACGTGAAGGGCCACGACGACCTCGTGCGCGCCTTCGGCATCGACACCCACTTCGTGTCCCGGGTGCGCGTCCTGGTCGTCACGGGCGAGCCGATCGCCGCGCGGCTCGCCGGGCCTGCCATCCGCGCGTGGGAGATCGCCAACGCCCTGCACGGGGAGCACGACGTGCGCCTGATGTCGCTGCACGGCGTCGACGGCGTGCAGGGGGACTTCCCCGTGGTGTCGGGCCGCGGCCGCGCGCTGCGCGAGCACACCGACTGGGCCGACGTCATCGTGTTCCAGGGCTTCCTGCTCGACGCGGCGCCCTGGCTCGCCGAGAGCGGCAAGATCCTCGTCGCCGACGTCTACGACCCGATGCACCTCGAGCAGCTGGAGCAGGCGAAGGACCTGGGACCGGCCGGGCGGGAGCTCGCCGTCCGCGAGACGACGCGCGTGCTGAACGAGCAGCTGGCCCGCGCGGACTACCTGCTGTGCGCGTCCGACAAGCAGCGCGACTTCTGGCTCGGCCAGCTGGCCGGCCAGGGGCGGGTCAACCCTCTAGTCTACGACGAGGACCAGAGCCTGGGGTCCCTCATCGGCGTCGTGCCGTTCGGCATCCCGGACGAGGCGCCCGTCCAGCGGCGTCACGCCATCAAGGGGACGGTGCCGGGCATCGGGCCCGACGACAAGGTCGTGCTGTGGGGCGGCGGCGTCTACAACTGGTTCGACCCGCTCACGCTCATCCGCGCGATCGACGGCCTGCGTCGACGGCGCCCGGAGGTCCGGCTCTTCTTCATGGGCCTGCGCCACCCCAACCCCGACGTGCCGCAGATGCGGGTCGCGGTCGAGACCCGACGGCTCGCCGACGAGCTGGGCCTGACGGGCGTCCACGTGTTCTTCAACGAGGGCTGGGTGCCGTACGCCGAGCGGGCCGACTACCTCCTCGACGCCGACGTGGGCGTCTCCACGCACTTCACCCACGTCGAGACGGCGTTCTCGTTCCGCACCCGCATCCTCGACTACCTCTGGGCGGGCCTGCCCGTGGTGTCGACCGAGGGCGACACGTTCGGCGAGATCGTCGCCCGCCGCGGGCTGGGGAGCGCCGTCCCCGCCGAGGACGTCGCCGCCCTCGAGGAGGCGCTGGAGACCCTGCTGTTCGACGACGCGGCGCGCGACGCCGCGCGGGTGCAGGTGGCGACGGTGGCCGAGGAGTTCCGGTGGTCGCGCACGCTGGCGCCGCTCGTGGAGTTCTGCCGCTCACCCCGACGCGCCGCCGACCTGCAGTACCGCCTGGGCGACGACACCGCCGTCGCCCGGCGCTACGAGCAGCCGCACGGCGGGCTGCGTTCCGACATCGCGCTCGTCGGCAAGTACCTGTCCGAGGGGGGACCCGTCGAGCTGGCCCGTCGCGTGCGGGGGCGCCTGCGGCGCACGCTCGTGGGAGGGCCGTGACCGCGGGCCCGGAGGACGTCGCGGCGCGGCCGGAGCGCCGCGCGCGGCGGCACGTCCTGACCGGTCTCGTCGTCGCGGGTCTGCTGCTGCTGCTCGGGGCGTGGGCGGCCTCCGGGCCCGTGGGCTCCGCCCCCGACGAGGAGGCCCACATCATCTACGCCTACGGCGTGGCGACCGGGCAGACGCTGCCGGGCGCCGAGCGGTCCGAGGTGGTGGACCGCGTGCCGTACACGACGGTCCAGATCCCCACGGCGCTGCTCGACTACCCGGACTTCCACTGCTACGCGTTCAGCCCGGGCCAGCCCGTGACGTGCGACCCGGTGCCGCGCACCAGCACCGGCATCGAGGCCGAGACCTACATGACCCGGTACCCGCCGCTCTACTACGCCGTGGTGGGCACGGCTCTGCGGGCCGGCATGTGGCTCGGCCTGCCCGGGTCGCTCACGCTGCTGGGCGCACGCGTCCTGTCGGGGCTGATGTGCGCCGCGCTGGTCGCGGTCGCCGCGCGCGTGCTGAGCCGTCGGTTCCCCGCGCTCGCGGTCGTGACGGCCGTCGTGGTGGTCGCGACCCCGGTGACCATGTCCCTGGCCACGGCGATCAACCCGAACGGCTGGGAGATCGCGGCGAGCGTGCTCATGGCCGCGGCGGTCGTCGCGGTCCGGCACGACGCGACGACGCCGGCGGGCGTCGCGCGCGCCACGCAGTGGCTCCTGGTCGTGGCCGCGGTGCTGCTGGTGACGGCCCGCCCGCTCGGCGTCGCCTGGGCGGGCACGCTGGCCCTGCTGCTCCTCGTGCCGTCGCGCGTCGAGGGCCGGCGCGTGCTGCCCCTTCGGAGCCTCTCGTGGTGGACGGTCGGGGCGGGTGTCGCGGCGTTCGCGGCGGCGGTCGCCTGGGTCCTGTACGCGGCGCGGTTCCGTGGCGACGCCAACGGGGTGGGGGACGCGTGGCAGAGCTCGGGACCGCTGGGTCGTGTCGTGCTCATCGTGCTCCAGCTCGGCGACATGCTGCGCACGGGCGCGAGCTCGTTCGACTGGGGCGAGGTGGTCCTGCCGGAGCTGGCGATCTTCGCGCTGGTGGTCACGACGGCCGTGGTGCTGACCGCGCAGCTCGTCGGTGCGCGCCCGGGAGAGCCCCGCGCGGGCCTCGCCGCGGGGTTCACCGCCACGGCGGCGCTCGTCGTGGCCGTGCAGTCGTACGCCGACGCGTTCGGGTGGCAGGGGCGCTACTGGCTGCCGGTGCTCGCCGCCGCCGCCGTGCTGCTCGTCCCCGCGATGCACGGCCGCGCGCTGCCGCCCGCGCGGATGCGGCGCACCGTCGTCACCGCGAGCGCCGTGCTGCTGACGGTGGGTCTGGGCGCTCTGACGTGGAGCGCGCTGCGCTACGCCTACGGCATCGGGTACGTGGAAGGCAGGTTCCCGCCCGTCCCGCTCGTCACGCAGGAGCAGGCGTGGGCGCCGACCGGGGGGCTGGGGGTGGTGCTCACGGCCGCGGCAGCGGGCACGGTGCTCCTGGCGCTGGCCGTGGGGCTCGTGCCCCCGCAGGGTGCACGGAGCGCCCCGGAGGTCGAGCGTCCCGCGCCGGCGGAGGACGTGGGACGCGTCGCCGGCTGACGGGCAGTCAGCCGGGGACGCGCGCCCAGCCGACGAGGCCCGGCCCGCGTCCCGGGACCGCACGCTGCCAGGCGCGGAACGGCGCCGTGGCGCACCAGCGCGGGTCGACGCCGAACGTGGCGCGCGGCTGGCGCAGCGCGCCCGAGCCCTCGGTCCGTGACGACATGTCGACGCCGTCGTCCACCGGGCGTCGCCGCGCGATCGCGTTCCGCGCGCCCTCGAGCGCGTAGCCGAACGGGTAGCCGTAGTGTGCGGCGCGCGCACCCACGAGGCCGGCGCTCGCGAGCAGGTCGGTCAGCCCGTCGCTCGAGTAGCGGCGGAAGTGGCCCACGTTCTCGTCCCACGGGCCGAAGCGCTCCGGCTCGGCGGGCACCGAGACGATCACCCGGGTGCCGGGTACCAGCGGAGCGACCCACCCCTGCAGCGCGCGCTCGTCGTCCTCGATGTGCTCGAGGACCTCGAAGGCGCACAGCAGCTCGACGTCCGCGGGGGTCACGGGGTTGGCGGGGTCCTCCCACCGTGGCACGACGGTGCCCCCGAACGGGGTGACCCGCGAGCGCGCGACGTCCGCCGAGGCCGCCGCCGGCTCGATACCGACGTAGGCCGCCGAGCGCGCCGCGAGCCGGGCGCCGAACGAGCCCTGGCCGCACCCGTACTCCACGACGCCACCGAGCCGGCTCGGCAGCAGGGTGCGGACCAGGTCCCAACGCATCGCGCCCCAGAACGTCAGGGGAGGCAGAGGGGTGCTGCGGATGGTCATCGACTCGTCCTCCGGTCGCTCGCGGCGGTCACGTAGAGCTCGTGCGTGCGCCGGGCGGCCTCCGCCCAGGAGTAGCCGGCGGCGCGCTCCCGCGCCAGCCGCGAGAGGTCGGACCGGCTCCGGTGCGCCTCGACGAGCCCGGCCGCGAACTGCGCCACGTCGCCCGCGTCGGCGAGCAGGCCCGCGTCGCCCGCGACCTCGGCGCAGGCCGTGCCGCGCGTGGTCACGACGGGGACGCCGGCGGCCATGGCCTCGAGGACGGGCAGGCCGAAGCCCTCGCGGACCGACGGGAAGCAGAAGACGCTCGCCCCCGCGTAGGCGACCTCGAGGTCGGTGCGCGGGAGGTGGCCCAGCACGTGGAGGCGGTCCTCGGGAAGGCCTGCCGGCACGCGTGGCAGGCTTCCCCAGCCCTGCGGCCCCACGAGGACGAGATCGACGTCCGGGAGCTCGCGTGCCGCTCGAGCGAACGCGGCGAGCAGCGTGGGGAGGTCCTTGCGGGGCTCGACCGTGCCGCACCACAGCACGTAGTCGCGGTCGACCCCGTACCGGGCGCGCCAGTCGGCCACCTGCGCGTTCGTCACGTCCCTGCGGTGCACGCCGTGGGGGACGACGTGCACGGAGCGGCCCGGCAGGCCCGCCGCGACGCAGTCCGCCGCGGTGGACTCGGACGGCACCACGACGACGTCAGCCGCACGCCGCGTCTGCTCGAGCGCGCGGCGGAACCAGGCGTTGCCGCGGCCCGTGAAGTGCGTCGGGTCGTGCAGGAAGGCCAGGTCGTGGACGGTGACCACGAGCGGGCGCCTGGTCGCCGGCACCGCCCAGGTCGTGGCGTGGACCACGTCCGCGCCTCCGACGAGGCGCTCGGCGCGTGGCGCAGGCAGGTGCTGCCAGGCGTCGTACAGCACGCGGCGGGGGAGTCGCGAGTGGCGGACCGGGACCCCCGGGCGCCAGTCCAGCGGGGCGGGCCCTCCGTGCCGAGCCGCGACACCCACGACGCGTCCCGGGGCGAGCGACGCCAGCGCGTGCGTGAGCTCGACCACGTACGTGCCCGAGCCTCCCGGCACCGGCTGCCAGCACTGCTCGACCGTGACGGCCACGCGTGGCGTGGCGGGCGGTGCGGGGGGCACGGCCCTCAGTCGGACAGCGAGGCGAGGTACCGGAGCACGTCGTCGTACGACGGCAGCAGGCCCTGCGCGCGAGCCTCCTCGAGGGTCGGCGCCTCCGCGTCCTTGGTCGACAGCAGAGGCGTCACGGGGCGGCCGGCGCGGTCGGTCGTGGGCCAGGTGATCCCGAGCGCCGGATCGAGCGGGTTGATCCCGTGCTCGCGCCCGGGTGCGTAGCCCGCGGAGCACAGGTACGCGACGGTCGAGCCGTCCTCCAGCGACATGAAGGCGTGCCCGAGACCCTCCGGCAGGTAGATCGCACGACGGTCCGTGTCGTCGAGGAGGACGCTGTCCCACGCGCCGAACGTCGGGGAACCGACGCGGATGTCCACCACCACGTCCAGCACGGCGCCCTGCGGGCACGTCACGTACTTGGCCTGGCCGGGGGGGACGTCGGCGAAGTGCACGCCGCGCAGGACGCCCGCGGCCGAGACCGAGATGTTCGCCTGCTGCAGGTCGAGCGGGTGACCCACGTGCTCCTCGAACAGGCCCGAGCGGAACCACTCGAGGAACACCCCGCGATCGTCGGGGAACTGCCTCGGGGTGATCTCCAGCGCTCCGGCGACTGAGAGCTCGCGGACCTGCACGTGGTGCTCCTCGGGGGATCGGGGGTGATACCGCCACATGCTAGTCGCGCCGGTACGCTGGGGCGTCCTCGTGCCACGACAAGAAGGAGCATCACGTGCGCTGGTTGGTCGCAGGAGCGTCCGGGATGCTCGGGACGGATCTCCTCGAGGTGCTGCGACAGCGTGGCGACGAGGTCGTCGCCACCGACCGGGACACGCTCGACATCACCGACGTCGCCGCAGCGCGGGAAGCCGTCGCGGGGGTGGACGTCGTGGTGAACTGCGCCGCGTGGACGGCGGTCGACCCCGCGGAGGACCACGAGCCGGAGGCGTTCACGGTGAACGCGGTCGGGCCGCACGTCCTGGCCACCGCGTGCACGGGGGCAGGTGCCCGGCTCGTGCAGATCTCGACGGACTACGTCTTCGAGGGGGGCGCGAGCACGCCCTACGCCGAGGACGCGCCGATGGCGCCCCGGTCGGCCTACGGTCGGACCAAGGCGGCCGGCGAGTGGGCCGTACGCGCGGCGGGTCCCGACCACCTGGTGGTCCGGACCGCGTGGCTGTACGGCGCCGCGGGGCGCTGCTTCCCGCGCACCATCGCACGGGCCGGTGCCGAGCGGGGGGCGCTCCAGGTCGTGGACGACCAGGTCGGGCAGCCGACGTGGACGCGCGACCTCGCCACGCTCGTCGTCCGGCTCGTCGACGCGGACGCGCCCGGCGGCACCTACCACGGGACCTCGGGCGGGAGCACGTCCTGGTACGGGTTCGCGCGTGAGGTCGTGGCGGCGGCGGGTCTCGACCCCGAGATCGTCAGCCCGAGCCGGAGCGTCGCGCTGGACCGTGCCGCGCCTCGTCCCGCGTACTCGGTGCTGGGCCACGACGCGCTCCGCGCGGTCGGCGTCGAGCCGATCGGCGACTGGGCCGAGCGGTGGCGCGTCGCCGCGAGCGACGTCCTGGCCTGACCCGGCTCAGGTCCGCCGCCCGGACGTCGCGCCCCCGCGGCGTCCGGGCGCGACGTCCGGCTCAGCGGGTCGTCACGACCCGGCAGCCGAGCAGGGGGTTGGTCCCCGCCGGCGTGTTGATCATGTAGGCGCACACCGAACGGCTGCCGGCGGACGCCGGGACCACGGCGTCGAAGCCGTGCGAGGGCCCCAGGCCGAAGACGGCCGCGACGTCGGGACGCGACCGGTCGGCCCGCACGACGCTCACCCGGCCGTCCACGTAGACGTGGAGGTCGATCGGACGCGTGGTGTCCGGGTCGAGGGCCCACCCCGCGAGCCGGACTCCACCCGCCGTGCCGACGGTGACGTCCCAGGAGCCGATCGGCGTCGCGTTGACGACCTCCACCGTCCGGCAGCCGAGCAGCGGGTTGACCCCGCTGGGTGCGTTGATCATGTACACGCACACGTCGTGCCGGCCGGCGTTCGCCGTGATGCGCGCATCGAACCCGGCCCGGTCGCCCCGGCGGTAGACGGCCGCCACGTCGGGTCGCGAGCCGGCCGCCCGGACGACGGTCGGTCGACCGTCGACGTACACGTGGACGTCGATCGGGTCGCTCGTGTCGGGGTCGAACGCCCAGCCGCCCACGACGACCCCGTCGGGCGTCGCGCGGACGAGGTCGAGGGACCCCACGGGTGTGCTGCCCACCGACACGGTGCGGCACCCCAGCAAGGGGTTCACGCCGGTGGGTGAGTTGATCATGTAGACGCAGACCTGGTGGTCGCCCTGGCTCGTCGGCAGCACGGTCGAGAACCCGTGGTGGTCGTCACGGCCGTACGCGGCGGCCACGTCGGGCCGGCTGCCGCTCGCCCGGAGCACCGAGCCGATGCCGTCGACGTACACGTGGACGTCGATCGGGTCGAGCGTGTCGGGATCGAGCGCCCACCCCGCGACGAGCACCCCGGTGCCCGTCGAGCGCACGACGTCGAGCGAGCCGAACGGTGTCGCGTTGTCGACACGGACCGTGTCGCAGCCGAGCACCACGTCCGCACCGCTGCCGACGTTGACGGCGGTCACGCAGACCACGTGCCGGCCGGCGCCGGCGGGCACCGTGCCGGAGAAGCCGTGATCGGGACCGACGCCGAACGCCGCGGCGACGTCGGGGCGCGGCCGGTCGGCGGTCAGCGAGGTCACGGCCCCGTCGACCGAGACGTCGATGCGCAGGGCGGCCGCCGAGTCCGGGTCGAACGCCCACCCGCTGACCACGACGCCGGTCGAGGTGCCGCGCAGCACGTCGAGCGACGCCTGGGGGGAGCGCGCGACCGAGGCGTTCGCGAGTGCCGCGACCCGGTCGCGGATCGCCGGCAGCAGGTCGTAGAGCCGTTGGCCCGGGCAGGACGTCAAGGCCGCATCACGGTGCCCGTACACGGTGGGGAAGGTGACGCGTGTCCCCGCGGGGTACCGCGAGGCGCCCCCGCCCGAGACCATCGACACGCTCGTGTTGGCGAGGATCCCGTGCACCGAGAACTTCCAGGCGATGAGGTCCGCGATGCCGACCACCATCTCGTTCGAGGGGGCGGCGGTGTCGAGGTTCCCGATGGCGGCCACGCCGATCGTCCGGCTGTTGAAGCCTCCGGTGTGGACGCCGACCACGGTGCTGGCGACGCCCCCGGCACGGCCCTCGAACACGCGGCCGAACCGGTCGACGAGGAAGTTGTAGCCGATGTCGCACCACCCGCGCCCACCCGCGGACTCCGGGCGGGTGTGGTACGCGTAGAACCCGCGCAGGAGGCCCGGGACGTCGGCGGCCGAGTAGCTGTTGGTCGAGGCGGTGTGGTGCACCGCGGCCGTGAGCATCTGCGGCGAGTAGTCGGGCTGGCACGTGCGCAGCGACTCGTCGGCGCCCCAGCCCGCGCGGCTGATGATCGCGGGCTGCCCGGGGGCCGCCGGTGCGGCGAGCAGCCGGGCGTCGGCTCCCGCGGCCGCGTCGGTGCCCGGGTCGACCAGCACGGCCTTGAGGCCGCGCACGTCACCCTTCGCGGCCTCGGCCCACACCTGCAGCCCGTCCGCCCCGACCGCGACCAGCGGGTCGGTGCCGTCGCGGCCGTCGACGTCGTCGCGGGTGCCGGCGTCCGGAGCCACGTCGGTGCCCTCGACCCCGGACCAGGTGCTCCACGTGCCGTCCACCCGCACGCGGTAGCGCACGACGACGTCCTCGAGCTCGGGGGTCGACTCCCACGTGATCCCGAGCACCGAGAACGGGGCCGTGTCGAGCTCGCGCGTCAGCACGTCGGGCCGGGCCTCGTCGTCGGTCGCCGCGGGCGCTGCGGCCGAGCGCATCGTCCGCGCGGCCGGAGAGCCGTCGGCCGACGGCTCCGCGGCCGTGGCGTCGGTGTCCGTGGCCGCGTCGGGCGTGGTCTCGGCGGTCGGGCCGTCCGTGGCGTCCGTGGCGCTCGTGGTGCCCGCGAGGGCGTCGCCCGCTGCCTCCGGCGAGGCGGCGCCGGCCGGCTCGGGTGTCGGC
>JAEYNO010000219.1 GCA_023412515.1 Actinomycetes bacterium | reverse complement strand
CGGGGCGACGTGCGAGGCGCGCCCGCGAGACGGGACGACGGACGGAGCACGGATGCGCAGGTCGGTGGCGGTGGCGGGTGCGGTGACCCTGGTGGGCTGCTGGCGGGGGTGCCCGGCGGACCGGGCGGGCGTGCTGGTCACACCCCCATCCTGCCAACCGCACGCGACGTCGGGCGCACGCAGGCGCGCCCACCGGCCGGGGTCACGTCGCGCGCCGAGCGGCGGCAACGGCTCCGCCGCACGTCGCTCCGTCCCACCCGGCGCACCCTCATCACCGGACGTACGCTCGCTCCCGGACCGCCCCGACCCTCGGGTCCGACGGCCCCGACCCGCCCCTCCCCCGGAAGGCACCCGCATGTCCGCGCTGTTCTCCCCGCTGTCGATCCGTGGCACGACGTTCGCGCACCGCGTGTGGATGGCGCCGATGTGCCAGTACTCGGCGGCCGCCGACGGGCCGGACGCGGGTGCGCCGAACGCGTGGCACGTGCAGCACTACGGCTCGCGCGCGGTGGGCGGGGTCGCGCACGTGATCGTCGAGGCGACGGCCGTGACGGCGGACGGCCGCATCAGCCCGTTCGACCTGGGCCTGTGGGACGACGCGCAGGTCGCGGCGCACCGCACGGTGACCGACCTGGTGCACGCGCAGGGCGTGGTCGCGGGCGTGCAGCTCGCGCACGCGGGACGCAAGGCCAGCACCGACGCGCCGTGGCGCGGCGGCGCCCCGCTCGCCGACGGGGCGGGCGGCTGGCCCGTCGTCGGCCCGAGCGCGGTGGCGTTCAGCGACACGCACCCGGCGCCGCACGCGCTGACCGTCGAGGAGATCGGGGACGTCGTGACGGCGTTCGCGGACGCCGCGCGCCGCGCGGTCGCGGCGGGGTACGACGTGGTCGAGGTGCACGCCGCGCACGGGTACCTGCTGCACCAGTTCTGCTCGCCGGACTCGAACGTGCGCGACGACGCGTACGGCGGCTCGTTCGAGAACCGCACGCGCCTGGTGCGGGAGGTCGTCGCGGCGGTGCGCGCCGCGGTGCCGGACATGATGCCGGTGCTCGTGCGCGTGTCGGCGACGGACTGGGTCGAGCCGGCCGGCTGGACGGGCGACGACACGGTGCGCCTCGCACGGGACCTCGCCCCGCTGGGCGTCGACATGGTGCACGTGTCGTCGGGCGGCAACCTGCCGCACGTGCGCATCCCCACGGGCCCGGCGTACCAGGTGCCGCTCGCAGCGCGCGTGCGTGCCGAGGCGGGCGTGCCGACGGTCGCCGTGGGGCTCATCACGGACCCGCAGGACGCCGAGCGGGTCGTGGCCGACGGGTCCGCCGACGCGGTCGCGCTGGGCCGTCCGCTGCTCGCCGACCCCGCGTGGCCGCACCGCGCCGCCGCCGCCCTGGGCGCCGACCTCGCGCTCGCCCCGCAGTACGAGCGCGCCCGCTCCTTCCTCGCCTGAGCGCCGCTCCACCCCTCCGCTCGTTCCCCCCTCCCCCTCGCAGCAACTGGTCACACCTGTGACCAGTTGCGACGCTGAAGAACGGATCAGTGACGAGCTTCCGGGTAGTGCGGAAGGGATGGGTCACCCCGCTTCGCTCGCACGCCGACCCGACGCGTCCAGCTCCAGCGGCAGCGAGCAGCAGCGCCGGACCGGCAACTGGTCGCACAGCTGACCAGTTGCGGCGGTGCAGAGCGGAAACGTGACCAGTTGCGGCACCCCGGAGCCCGCACCTCCCCAACCCGCCCCCCTCCTCCCACAGACCGCCCCCCGTGAGCGAACTGGTCACATCTGTGACCAGTTCGGCCCCGGCGGGTGCGAGGAGTGACCAGTTCCAGGGCAGGGGCGGTCGCGTGCTCCGCCTACCCTGGGGCTGTGGCCTCGATCCTCGCCGTGTGCGTTGTACACGCCCTCCGTCCCGACTCCGGCCCGGTGGGCGTCACCGCGATCGACAAGCGCCCGGTCGACGGCCCCGTGAAGGTCGGCGCGCTGGGGCTGTACGCCGACGTGCAGGCGGACCGCAAGCACCACGGCGGCGAGGCGCAGGCCGTGTACGCGTACGGCCAGGACGACGCCGACCACTGGGCGGCCGCGCTCGGCCGAGACCTCCCGCCGGGCTGGTTCGGCGAGAACCTGCGCGTCGCGGGCCTCGACCCGAACGCCGCACGCGTCGGCGAGCGGTGGCACGTCGGCGACCGCGTGGTGCTCGAGGTGACGGGGCCGCGCACGCCCTGCTCGACGTTCGCGCGCTGGGTCGGCGGCGACGACGAGCGCGGCTGGGTCAAGCGGTTCGCGCAGGAGCGCCGCGTGGGCGCGTACCTGCGGGTCGTGCAGCGCGGCACGGTCCAGGTGGGCGACGCGGTGGTCGTCGAGCCGGGGTCGGACGACGCCCCGACCGTGCGGGACCTCCTGCACGTCTGACGGCACACGGGCGTCGCCCCTCCGCCGTCGCCGACACCGCGGCCCGCACGCCCCTCCGCCGTCGCCCACCCCGCGGACCGCACGCCCGTCCGCACGCGCCGTCTCACCCCTCGACCGGCGACGCCTCCGCCACCCACCCGTCCGCGCCGACACTCCGCGCGACACACCGGCACCTCCACCCCCCGTGCGGGTGAAACGTTCCGGATGTCCTGGTACGCCCCCGCCGGATGGTTGAATCTTCTCTCATCGCCGTGCGCACCGAGCGCACGTCTCCGACGGTGGAGAGGCCGGCGGCACGCCCGCCGGCGAGCGCAGCAGCCGACGACGCCCGCCCCTCGCGTCGCGCGCCCGCGCGGCCCCCGGGGCCGGGCCGGACGACGTGGGGACGAGGACGCATGAGCGACACGACGCAGGCCACGCAGCGACCCGTGCGCGCGTGGCAGGGCCTGGAGATCCCCGCCCCCGGCGCGTACGAGCTCGACGAGGCGCACAAGCGCGTCGGGTTCGTCGCGCAGCACATGATGGTCAGCCCGGTCCGCGGCGAGTTCGCCCGCGCCGCGGCCACCGTCGTGGTCGGCGACGACCCGCTGACGTCGTCGGTCCGCGCGATCATCGCGACCGAGAGCCTGACCACGCACCACGACGACCGCGACGCGCACCTCAAGGGCGAGGACTTCCTCGACGTCACGCGGTTCCCCACGATCGAGTTCCGCAGCACGGGCGTCACGTGGCAGGGCCAGCAGGACGCGATCCTGCAGTGGGCGCGGCTGCGCAACCGCAACGCCGACCGGCAGCGCGTCTCGGCCGACACGATCGAGCGCGCCGACCGCCAGCGCTCGCGGTTCGACGTCACGGGTGACCTGCGCATCCGCGACCTCACGCGGTCCGTGACGCTGCGCATGGACTTCGGCGGCGCGCGGCGCGACCCGTACGGCCGCGACATCTTCGGGTTCCACGCGACCACCGAGATCGACCGCGAGGACTTCGGCCTAGTGTGGAACGTCGCGCTCGAGACGGGCGGCTGGCTCGTGGGCCGCACGGTCCGCATCGAGATCGCGGGCGAGGCGATCCGCCAGGCCGCCTGACGCCCGCGCACGCCGGGACGCCGCGCCGCCCACGAGACCCCGCTCAGCTGGCGCCGTCCGCCTTCTTCGGCGGGCACTCGCCCCCGGGCTCGGTGGCGAGCTCGAAGTGCCACATCTCGTTGGCGTACGTCGTGCACAGGCCGTAGCGCGCGCCGTGCTGCTCGAGCCAGCTGTCGGCGTCGGTGTAACCGATGTCCACGGCGTCGCCGGTGACGTGGCGCGACAGCTCGGGCGTGCTGACCCACTTGCGGGCCTCCTCGAGGCTGCCACGCGTCCGCACCGCCTCGTCCAGCAGGTGCTGCTGGTAGTGCGCGCTGCGCCAGCCCGACGTCACGACCATCTCGACGCCGCGCGCCCCGGCGTCGGTCGTCGCCTGCTCGACGGCGGCGCGCAGCGCGGGGTCGAGGTTCGCGATCGCGGGCAGGTGCGTGTCGAAGATCGTCACGCCGTCGCCCCGGTCGATGACGCCGTCCTCGACGCCGGGCTCCCGGTCGGGGTCGAGGTCGGGGTCGAGGTCGGGCTGCGGTGCGCCGGCCGCGGCCGAGGGCCCGGTGCCCGCGGGGGGCTCCGAGGCCGCCGACCCCAGCAGGCCCGAGCCCGTCAGGGCCCACGTGACCGCCACGACCACGACGACCACGGTCCCGACGAGCACGAGCGCACGACGCCGACGAGTGGGGGTGTCCATGTGTTCCTCTCCGCACCGCCCTGCGCAGGGGTGCGGACCGACTCCACCAACGAGGCCGTTGCGCGGGCGTCAGCTGCGCAGCACACGTTTCCGCAACACCGCCCGGCCTAGGCTCGAGGTCCGGACGACGACCACGGGACGATCACCACGAGGGGGACGCGATGCGGGTGCTGGTCGTCGAGGACGAGCCGTTCCTCGCCGAGGCGGTGCAGGCGGGGCTGCGCCTCGAGGCGATCGCGGCGGACGTCGCGCTCGACGGCGACGACGCGCTCGAGCGGATCGCGGTCAACGACTACGACGTCGTCGTCCTGGACCGCGACCTGCCCGGCACGCACGGCGACGACGTGTGCCGGGTCGTCGCGCGCGACCACCCGGGCACGCGCGTGCTCATGCTCACGGCGGCGACGCGCCTGCAGGACAAGGTGGGCGGCTTCCGTCTGGGCGCCGACGACTACCTGACCAAACCGTTCGCGCTCGCCGAGCTCGTGGTGCGGCTGCACGCGCTGGCCCGCCGGCCCGTGGCCGCGGCCCCGCCCGTGCTGGAGCACGCGGACCTGCGACTCGACCCGTTCCGCCGCGAGGTGTACCGCGCGGGGCGGTACGTGCGGCTCACGCGCAAGCAGTTCGCCGTGCTGCACCTGCTCATGCAGGCCGACGGGGGCGTGGTCAGCGCCGAGACGATGCTGGAGAAGGCGTGGGACGAGCACGCCGACCCGCTGACGACGGCGCCGCGCGTGACCGTCTCGACGCTGCGCAAGGCCCTGGGCGACCCCGACCTCATCACGACCGTGCCCGGCGCCGGCTACCGCCTGGGCGGGGCCGACGCGTGACGACCACGCCCCCGCCCGTGCGGGTCAGCGCGCGGCTGCGGCTCGCGCTCGGCTACGCGCTGTTCCTCGTCGCGGCGGGCGCGATCCTGCTGATCGGCGTGTACGTCGTGCTGCGGTACGTGCCGGACTACCCGCTGACGGCCGCGAACCCGCGCGACTCCGGCGGCACGGTCGTCGCGACCCGCGGCGAGATCCTGCAGGCGGTCGTCGGCGTCTCGGGCTTCGCGCTCGCCGGGCTGGCGATCGTCGGGATGGTGGGCGGCTGGCTGCTCGCGGGGTGGGTGCTGCGGCCGCTGCGGCGCATCACCGAGGCGGTCCAGGTGGCCGCGCGCGGCGACCGCGACCACCGCGTGGCGCTGGGCGGCCGCAACGACGAGTTCCGGCAGGTCGCGGACGCCGTGGACCACATGCTCGACGAGCTGCACGCGGCCTACGAGGTGCAGGAGCGCTTCGCGGCGAACGCGTCGCACGAGCTACGCACGCCGCTGGCCGTGACGGCGACGATGCTCGAGGTCGCCGCGCGGGACCCCGACGGCCAGGACTACCCGGTGCTGGTCGAGCGGCTGCGCGTGACGAACGCGCGCGCGATCACGCTCACGGAGGCGCTCCTGCGGCTCGCCGACGCGCAGGCCGTCGGTGCGCGCGCGGACGTCGTGGACCTGGGTGCGCTGGTCCGCACGTCGCTCGCGGAGAACGCCGACGAGGCCGCGCAGCGCGGCGTCGAGGTGACGACCGCGCTGTCGCCGGCGCCCGTGGTGGGCGACCCGAGCCTGCTGGCGCAGCTCGTGACGAACCTCGTCCAGAACGCGCTGCGGCACAGCGGGGCCGACGGTCGCGCGCACCTCACCACCACGACCGACCCCGTCGGCGGCACCGCGGTGCTCACCGTCGGGACGACCGGCGCGGTCTTCACCCCCGAGGCGGCGGCGCGGCTCGTCGAGCCGTTCCTGCGCGGCGCGGGGCGCCTCGCGCGCGGTGCGGGCGGCCACGGGCTCGGGCTGGCGCTCGTGGACCGCATCGTCACGACGCACGACGGCACGCTCGACATCACGCCGCGCGTCGCGGGCGGGCTCGACGTGCGCGTCGCGCTCCCGGCCGCGCGACCCTGAGCGGCACGGGGTCGCCGTGCGCCGCCGTCGCGGCAGGACCGTGCCGTCAGC
>JAEYNO010000128.1 GCA_023412515.1 Actinomycetes bacterium | reverse complement strand
GCTCGGCGACGCACGCGTGCGGCTCGCGCGCGTCGACGCGTGGCGCGCCCCGACCGACAACGACCGTGCGCGCGCGTGGGCCGCCGACGTGGGCGACGGCGACGCCTGGCAGCGCGCGGGGCTGACGCGCCTGCACGAACGCCTCGACACGATCGGGCGCGACGGCGACGCGCTCGTGGTCACCGGTCGCACCGCGGGTGCGGCGACGGACTGCGCGCTGCGCGTGCGCTACGAGTGGCGCGCGGTCGACGACCGCACGGTCGACCTCACGCTGCGCCTCACGCCCGAGGGCCGCTGGCCCGGGTCGGTCGCACGGCTCGGGTGGCTGCTCGCCCTGGAGCAGCCCGACGCGGGCGACGTGGTCGTCGACTGGACAGGCCTCGGCCCGCACGAGTCGTACGCCGACTCGGCGCGCGCGGCCCTGCCGGGCCGGTGGCGGCACACCGTGGACGCGCTCGGCACGCGGTACACCCACCCGCAGGAGAACGGCGCGCGCCGCGGCGTCACGCGCGCCCGGCTCGGCCTGGCGGCGGGTCCGCTGACCGTCACCGCGCTCGACGTCCGGCACGGCACGTCCGCCGCACCCGGTGTCGAGCTCACGGCCCGCCCGTGGTCGGACGCGGCGCTCGCCGCGGCGGCGCACCCGCACGAGCTCGCGCCCGACGGGCTGCTGTGGCTGCACCTCGACGCGGCGCAGCACGGCCTCGGGTCCGCCGCGTGCGGACCGGGCGTGCTGCCCGACGCCGTCCTGCACCCGTCCGCGGCCACGCTGCACCTGCGCCTGCACGCGTGACGGTCGCGGCCGCACCCCCGGGAGCGGCCGCGACCGTCCGCGTCAGGCCCGGGGCCGCGTCACGGCACGTTGTGCACCCGCGCCGCGTCGCCCGACTGCGAGAGCACCGACTCGCGCGGCGTCGACCCGTCGCTCCACCGCAGCACCGCGCCGACGCCGTCGGCGAGCTCGACGCTACCGTCGGGCGCGAACGTGAGCCCCGCGTCCTGACCCACGGCGGCCCGCACGAGGGCCACCGCGGCGGGCATGCGCCGCGGCTCGCCCGTCGCACCGATCGCCTCGAGGTCCTCGCGCGACGTCGCGAGCTCGAGCGGTCCGTCGCCGACCCACACCTCGTGCTCGTCGGGCGCCCACGACGCCCCCGGCGCGGGCTCCCCCAGCACGAGCTCGGCGACCTGTCCGCGCTGCAGCACCGCGACGACGTCGGAGAGCGACGTCACCGCCTCCTCGCCGCGCCCGAGCTCTTCCCGGAACCGGTCGAGCACCTGCTCCCGGCGGCGTGCGCAGTGCTCCGCGAGCGCCTGCTCGACCCGCTCGTCGAACGCCGCACGATTCACGCCCTCGGCGCGCGAGCCGCCCGGCACCTCGACCAGCAGGTCGCGGACCGCCTGCCCCACGGCGTCCTTGACGAGCGCGACGGCCCGCACGTCGCCCGTGAGCAGCACCAGCTCGGGCCGTCGCTCGGCCACCTGCCGGTCGAGGTCGGCCGCGACGGTCTCGGCGTTGCGCTCCCAGGAATCCTCGACGCGCGCCTGCATGCGCCGGTGCGACAGCCCGCCCTCGCGGACCTTGTGCAGCACGTCGTGGTCGCCCTCGACGCCCTCCTCGTCGACCGCTCGCCGTCCCGTGCCGTCCGACCACGTGAGGTCGGCGCCCTGCCGGTCCACCTCGACCAGCAGGTACGACGTCGCCTCGTCGGCCGCGCGGGCCGCGGGCAGCAGCACCGGCACCGGGCCGCACGTCGCGCTGGACTGCGCGGGCGGCTCGGTCAGCACACGGTCGAGCACGACGCCCTCGGCGTCGGCGACCACGACCCGCCCGTGCGGGCCCGAGACGCCCGTCGGGCGGCGCAGCAGGTCGTCCAGCTCGTCCAGCACGACCGCGGGCGCGCCGTCGCGCTCGAGCTGACGGCGCAGCGCCTTCCAGCGTGCCTGCACGTCAGCCGCGCCGGTCGCGTCGTCACGGGTGGCGTCCAGGTAGACGGTGGTGAAGGGCGCCGGACGGCCGAGCAGCGGCTTGATCCAGTGCAGGTGCATGAGCAGGTCTCCTCGCGCGTCGTGGGTCCCACGGTCGCGCACGGCACGACCCGGGCTGACCGTCCCACCATCGGACATCGCGCGTCCGGGCGCCACCCGGTTCCTGCCGCATCCGGACGGGTGTCCGTCAGGCGCGCTGCGCGTGGTCCTGCGCGATGGCCTCGTGGTGCCGGATCACCTCGGCGACGACGAAGGAGAGGAACTTCTCGGCGAACACCGGGTCGAGGTCGGCCTCGCGCGCGAGCCGGCGCAGGCGCTCGACCTGCACGGCCTCGCGGCCCGGGTCGGACGCCGGCAGTCCCAGCTCGGCCTTGAGCACGCCGACGCGCTGCGTGGCCTTGAAGCGCTCGGCGAGGATGTGCACGAGCGCCGCGTCGATGTTGTCGATGCTCCCCCGCAGGCGTGCCAGCTCGGCCGGCACGGCGGGACGGTCTGCGCTCACGCGCTCTTCTCGCGCGGCGTCCGCTTGTCCTGCGCGTCGCGCGGCACGAGCGTCGGGTTGACGTTGTCCAGCACGACCTCGCGCGTGATGACGACCCGGGCGACGTCGTCGCGCGACGGCACCTCGAACATCACCTGCTGCAGGACCTCCTCGAGGATGGCCCGCAGGCCGCGGGCACCGGTGCCGCGCAGCAGCGCCTGCTCGGCGACCGCGGCCACCGCGTCGTCCTCGAACTCCAGCTCGACGCCGTCGATCTGGAACATGCGCTGGTACTGCTTGACGAGCGCGTTGCGCGGCTCGGTGAGGATGCGCACGAGCGCGGCGCGGTCGAGCGGGGACACGGTCGTGATGATCGGCACGCGCCCGATGAACTCGGGGATCAGGCCGAACTTCAGCAGGTCCTCGGGCATGACCTCGCCGTAGACATCGACGTCGTCGGCGGAGTGGATCGGCGAGCCGAACCCGATGCCGCGGCGCCCGGCGCGCGACGTGATGATCTCGTCCAGGCCCGCGAACGCACCGGCGACGATGAACAGCACGTTCGTCGTGTCGATCTGGATGAACTCCTGGTGCGGGTGCTTGCGCCCGCCCTGCGGCGGCACCGCCGCGGTCGTGCCCTCGAGGATCTTCAGCAGCGCCTGCTGCACGCCCTCGCCCGACACGTCACGCGTGATCGACGGGTTCTCGCTCTTGCGGGCGATCTTGTCGATCTCGTCGATGTAGATGATGCCCGTCTCGGCCTTCTTGACGTCGTAGTCGGCGGCCTGGATGAGCTTCAGGAGGATGTTCTCGACGTCCTCGCCGACGTAGCCGGCCTCTGTGAGCGCCGTCGCGTCCGCGATCGCGAAGGGGACGTTGAGCATCTTCGCGAGCGTCTGGGCGAGGTAGGTCTTGCCGGTGCCCGTCGGGCCGATCAGCAGGATGTTGGACTTGGCGATCTCGACCGCGTCCTCGTCGTTCCTGCCCTCGCCCGCTCGCACCCGCTTGTAGTGGTTGTAGACGGCGACGGCGAGGGCGCGCTTGGCGTCCTCCTGCCCCACGATGAACTGCTCGAGGAAGTCAAAGATCTCCTTCGGCTTGGGAAGCTCGACGATGCCGACCTCGGTCGACTCCGCGAGCTCCTCCTCGATGATCTCGTTGCACAGCTCGATGCACTCGTCGCAGATGTAGACGCCAGGGCCCGCGATGAGCTTGACGACCTGCTTCTGCGTCTTGCCGCAGAAGGAGCACTTGAGCAGGTCAGCGCCGTCTCCGATTCGCGCCATGCTCCCCTCCTTCTCGACTCGTGACCGTCACGTCCGCCACTCCTGCACCGCAGGACTGCTCACACCATTGCACACCACGGACCGGCGGATGTCAGGTCAATCGTCCGACCGGCGCGCCGTGTCCGCCCCTGGTCTCACGAGGTGGGCAGGGGCGCCTTGCGCGACTCCAGGACCTGGTCCACGAGGCCGTACTCCTTGGCCTGGTGGGCCGTGAGGATCTTGTCTCGTTCGATGTCGCGACGCACCTGCTCGCGGTCCTGGCCGGAGTGGTCGGCGATGGTGTTCTCGAGCCACTCGCGCATGCGGATCAGCTCGTTGGCGTGGATCTCGATGTCCGAGGCCTGGCCGTAGCCGCCCTCGATCGCGGGCTGGTGGATGAGCACGCGTGCGTTCGGGTGCGCGAGCCGCTTGCCCGGAGCCCCCGAGGCGAGCAGCCCAGCGG
>JAEYNO010000394.1 GCA_023412515.1 Actinomycetes bacterium | reverse complement strand
GACCAGGAGCGTGCCGGCGCCGACGCCGAGCACGACCGCCCAGGCCGCGGCGACCCACGGGCCCGGGGCGGTCATGAGGCCGAGCGCGCCGGCGAGCAACGCCGCGCCCCCGGCGACGACGCGTGCGGCGACGCTCGCCCCCCGGAGCCGGGAGACGACGACGCTCGCGATCGCGCTGCCGACCCCGGAGCACGCGTAGATCAGCCCGGTGAGCTCGTCGGTGCCGCGTGCGGCGTTGACGGCGGCCAGGCCGGTCTGCGTCGAGCCGAACGCGATGCCGACGCTGCCGGCGACGAGCATGGGCAGGACGAGCGCACCGAGGGGCAGGCGCACGGGCCGGTCGGTGACGACGCGCGTGGCGTGCCGCGGCCAGGCGTGCCGCTCGGTCCGCAGGAACGCCGCGAAGGCGCCCTGCCCGGCGACGGCCGACGCGACGAGGACCCACAGCGCTGTCACGGGCCCGAGCAGCGCGACGAGCAACCCCGCGACGACGGGCCCGACGACGAACCCGACCTCGTCGGCCGCGACCTCGTAGCCCATCGCGCGGCCGAGCACCCGCTCCTGCCCGCTGCCGCGTGCCACGAGGGACCACCGCGACCGCGCGATCGACCCGACCTGCGGGTTCGCCGCACCGACGAGCCCCGCGCACGCCAGCAGCGTCCACGTCGAACCGGTGGTCGCGGCGAGCACCCCGAGGAGCCCGCCGACCTGCACGAGCGTCGCGACGACGACCACGGGCAGCGGCCCCCACCGATCGACGGCACGCCCGACGACCGGCGCCCCGAGGGCGGTGCCGACGCCGACGACCGCGACGGTGACACCACCGAGGCCGACGCCGAGGCCGGACGACGCGACGATCATCAGCAGACCGAGCTGGATCATCGAGGCCGGCAGCCGGCCGACCAGCGCGGTGACGAGGAAGGGCAGCCCGCCGACGGCGATCAGCGAGGGCTGCGGCGCGGGGTCGGGCGTGCGGGTGGGCGCGCTCGAGGGCGCGACGATCTGGGACGACAAGGCGATCTCCGGGGACGTCGGGGTCCCGTGCGCCCCACCCCACACACGGAGAACTGCCCCTGATCAGCCTCCAGGATACGACGTCCCCATGACCGGCCGGCGGAGGCGGTGCACACCCCGGTCGCCTCCTCGGGAGGGCGCGAGACGGCGCCGTGGGAGGTCTCGGCGACCGGTTCGGCCATCGATCGATCGTCGTGCCGGGCGCGGGTGGTGGTCGACATCGCCGTCACGACAGCGACGTCGACGGCCCCGCCATGCAGCAGGCACCTCGCACGCCTCCCGGACGCACCTGCGCGGGGAGCCGGGACATGCAGGAACCCCCGGCCGGATGTGCTCCGACCGGGGGTCCTGTTCTGTGCGCGAGGCGGGATTTGAACCCGCACGCCCTTTCGGACACTGGCACCTGAAGCCAGCGCGTCTGCCGTTCCGCCACTCGCGCGCGCTGGAGAACGCTAGCACGCACCGGGCCCCGCCGACGAACCCGCACGACCGGTCCCGCCACGCCGCCGCCCACCCACCCCAGTTCTCTCACGCGCGCACGCGAGAGAACTGGTCACGGAGGGACCGATCGGGCACGCAACTGGGCACATATGCGACCAGTCGCCCGGTGCGTCGCGCCGACACGCGGGAGCGCGACCCGGCGCCCGGCACCCCGGGCACCCGTCCGGCGCCCTGCACGGATACCATCGACGCGGACCGTCGTGGCTTCGCGCCCGCCGGGCCACGGAGCACGCTGCACGGGCCGCCCGGTCCGCGCACGGCGGGGAGGGAGGTGGACGTGGGGTTCCTCGACAAGTTCGAGAACGGCGTCGAGCGCGTCGTCAACAACGCGTTCGCGCGCGCCTTCCGCAGCGAGGTCAAGCCCATCGAGCTGGCCGACGCCCTGCGCCGCGAGCTCGACGACCGCGCCGCCGTGGTCGGCCGCGACCGCACCGTGGTGCCGAACGAGTTCACGATCGAGCTCTCCACCGCCGACTACGACCAGGTCGAGGCCTGGGGTGCCGAGGCGCTGGCCGAGGAGCTCGCCGCCAACGTCACCGACCACGCGGCGAGCCAGCACTACGCGTTCGTCGGCCCCGTGACGGTCTCGTTCAGCGAGGACACCGAGCAGGACGCCGGACGGTTCGCCGTCCACAGCGCCACCGTGCGCGGCGCGGTCGCCCCCGCGACGTCGGCGGCCCCCAGCCCGCGGCACCCGCTCATCGACATCGACGGCCAGCGGTACATCCTCACCGGCCCCGTCACGGTCATCGGCCGCGGCTCGGAGGCCGACATCATCGTCGACGACCCCGGCGTCTCGCGCCGCCACCTGGAGATCCGGGTGACGCCGGACGGCGTGGTCGCGAGCGACCTCGGCTCGACCAACGGCGTCTTCGTCGAAGGGCACCAGGTGCCCGCCGCGACCCTGCTGGACGGCAACACCCTGACCATCGGCCGCACCCGGATCCTCTTCTGGACCGGCGGCGACGGCGACGTGGACGAGTGATGCCCCCGCATGAGTGAGCTGACCGTCACCCTGCTGCGGCTGGGGTACCTCGCGCTGATCTGGCTGCTCGTGCTGTCCGCGATCACCGTGCTGCGCCGCGACCTGTACGGCACCCGCATCATCGACCGTCGCCGCCCGGCAGCCAAGCCGGCACCCGCCGCCGAGGCCCCGGCCCCGGTCGGCGAGTCGCCCCGCGCACCGCGGCGCTCCCGCAGCGGCGGCGGCCCCACGCGGCTCGTCGTCACCGAGGGTCCGCTGCGCGGCACGACGCTCCCCCTCGGCTCGTCAGCCGTCGTGATCGGCCGCGCCCCCAGCTGCACGCTCGTGCTCGACGACGACTACTCGTCGTCCCGGCACGCGCGGATCTTCCCGCAGGGCGAGCAGTGGTTCGTCGAGGACCTCGGGTCCACCAACGGCACGTTCGTCGGCGAGCAGAAGGTCGAGCAGCCCACGCCCGTCCCCACCGGAACAGCGGTGCGGATCGGCCAGAGTCTCATCGAGCTGCAGAGGTAACGCGTGACGGTCGCCCTCCGCTACGCCGCACGCTCCGACGTCGGCCTCGTCCGGTCCGACAACCAGGACTCGGCGTACGCCGGACCCCACCTGCTGGTGGTCGCCGACGGCATGGGAGGGCACGCGGGCGGCGACGTCGCGTCGTCCGTCGCGGTCGCGGCCCTCGCGCCGCTCGACGGCGAGTCGCACGGCCCCGACGACGCGCTCGACCAGCTCGAGACCGCGCTCGACGACGCGCGGTCCGAGATCATCGCGCGCAGCGACGCCGAGCCGGACCTCGCGGGCATGGGCACGACCGTCACCGCGATCCTGCGTGCGGGCAACAAGCTCGCGATGGTGCACCTGGGCGACTCGCGCGGGTACCTGTTCCGCGACGGCACGCTCACGCAGGTCACCACCGACCACACGTTCGTGCAGCACCTCGTCGACACCGGCCGCATCACGCCCGAGGAGGCCGAGCACCACCCGCAGCGCTCGGTCGTCATGCGCGTGCTCGGCGACTTCGACGCCGACGTCACCGCCGACCTCTCGGTGCGCGAGGCGCGCCCCGGCGACCGGTGGCTGCTGTGCTCCGACGGCCTGTCCGGCTACGTCTCGGCCGAGACGATCGCCGAGACGCTCGCGGACATCCCCGACCTCGACGCGTGCGCCGACCGCCTCGTGCAGCTCGCGCTGCGCGCCGGCGGCCCCGACAACGTGACGGTCGTGCTCGCGGACGTCGTGGAGCTCGACGACCTGCCCGACGGCGCGATGCCCTCGACGGCGAGCGCCGTCGTCGGTGCCGCGGCCGTGAGCCGCAACCGCCCGTCGGCGGCCGCGGACGGCCCCGCCGACGCGCTCGACCAGCTCGAGACCGCGCTCGACGACGCGCGGTCCGAGATCATCGCGCGCAGCGACGCCGAGCCGGACCTCGCGGG
>JAEYNO010000070.1 GCA_023412515.1 Actinomycetes bacterium | reverse complement strand
GGCCGGCACCCCGCGGGGTGCCGGCCTCCGTCGTGCGCGGGTGCGTCAGACGCCCGCCTTCTCCTTGAGGTCCTCGACGAACGTCGGGTTCTCCTCGAGCCAGGCCTGGACGGCGGCCTGCTCGTCGGCGTGCTCGTCGGAGTTGAACATCATGTTCTCGAGCGAGAACAGCTGCTCGTCGGTCAGCGTGAACGCGCCCACGAGCTTGGTGAGCGTGGGGTAGCGCTCCTCGAAGTCGCCCGTGCCGAACGTGTGGATCTGCTCGGCCTCGCCGAGCGCGCCCTTCGGGTCCTCGAGGTCGCGGATCGGGAAGGCGTCGTACGCCCAGTGCGGGCGCCACAGCGTCACGGCGACGTTCTGCCCCGCGTCGGTCGCACCCTTGAGCTCGGCCAGCATCGCGGGCGTCGACGACGTCACGTAGTCGAGTCCCTCGAGGCCGTAGTCCGGGATGACGGCGTCCTGGGTCACCTCGGTGAGGCCTGCGCCGGCCTCGATGCCCACGAGCCGGTTGCCGTACGCGTCGCCCATGGTCGCGAGGTCCTCGAGGGTCTGCGCCGGCGAGTCCTCGTTGACCGCGATGGTCAGCTTGGCGTCGTCGTACCACACGCCGAGGTCCGTCAGGTCGTCGCCGTACTTCGTGAAGTACGACTCGTGGGTCAGCGGCAGCCAGGCGTCGAACATCAGGTCGAAGTCGCCGCCGGCGAGACCCGTGAACAGGATGCCGATGTCGGCGGTCTGCGTCGAGACGTCGTAGCCCTCGTCCTCGAGGACCGCCTGCCACAGGTGGGACACGGCGATGCCCTCGTCCCAGCCGGACGGGATGCCGATCGCGACCTTCGTCTCGTCGGAGCCGTCGCCCGAGGGCGCAGCGTCGGCGTCGGCGTCCGACGCGCAGGCGGCGAGCGTGAGGCCGAGGACCGCGGCGGCGGCTGCGGCGACGGTGCGGCGGCGGGTGGTGGAGCGGGAGAGTGCGGGAGTCATGCTTCCTTTCGTGGCGTCGGCACGGTGCCGGCGCCGGGGTGGGGGGTGGTGCTGCTGCCCGTGAGGGCGCGGGTCAGGCCTTCGCGGCGGCGAGGGCCTTGGACACGGGGGAGCGCGTGCCGAGCGCGGCGGTCACGCGGTCGAGGAACATCGCCAGGATGACGACCGCCAGCCCGGCCTCGAAGCCCAGTGCGACGTTGACGCGCTGCAGGGCCGCGACGACGTCGGACCCCAGGCCGTCGGCGCCGACCATGCCGGCGATGACGACCATCGAGAGCGCGAGCATGATGACCTGGTTGACGCCCGCCATGATCGTGGGCAGCGCGAGCGGCAGCTGGATCTGCCGCAGGATGCGCCCGGGCGTCGAGCCGAACGCGTGCCCGGCCTCGACGACCTCGGGGTCGACCTGGCGGATGCCCAGCTCGGTGAACCGGACGCCTGGGGCGAGCGCGAAGATCACGGTCGCGACGATGCCCGGCACCGGACCGGTGAGGAAGATGACGACCGTCGGGATCAGGTAGACGAACGCCGGCATGGTCTGCATGAAGTCGAGCACCGGCCGGACGACGGCGGACACCCGGTCGTTCCGCGCGGCCCAGATCCCCAGCGGCAGGGCGATCGCGAGCGCGATCACCGACGCGAGGATCACCAGGGCGAGCGTGTCCATCGCGTTGCCCCACTGGCCGACGGACGCGATGACGACGAAGCCGACGAGCGAGCCGACCGCGAGGCGCCACCCCTTGGCGACGAACGCGAGCCCCGCGAGCACGAGCGCGACGACCCAGAAGGGCGGGCCGGACAGGACGACGTCGAGCATGTCGTAGATGCCGACCAGGACGTCCTTGACGAACGAGAACAGCGGGCGGAACGTGTCGGTCACCCACGCGACGCCGCCGTCGACCCACTGGCCGAGGGGGACGCGGGGCATGAGCGTGTCGGTCATCGGGCACCTCCCGCGGTCGTGGCGTGCGCGTCGACGGCGTCGAGCACCTCGTCGGCGGGCGCGGCGTCGATGGGCGCGTCGACCGGGGAGTCGTCGTCCGTGGTCCCGGACGTCTCCGGGGGGACCATCGCCTCGAGCAGCGTGACGCGCGGCACGACGCCGACGAGGCGGCCGGCCTCGTCGGTCACGGGCACGGGCAGCGCGGACTCGGCGGCGGGCGCGAAGACGTCCGCGAGCGCGGTGTCGGGGCTCACGGGCGCGACGCCCTCGTGCACGAGCCCGTCCATCGTCTCGCGGCCCTCGCGCACGGCCGCGACGACCTCGTCGTCGCGCACGATGCCGGTGAGGCGACGCTGCCGGTCCACGACGTACGCGGCCGACACCTGCGCCTCGCGCATCGTCCGGCTCGCCTGGCGCGGGCCGCCGGCGTGCGGCACGACCGCGCGCGGCGCGACCATCACCGACGACGCCGTGAGGACGCGCGTGCGGTCGACGTCCGCGACGAACTGCGCGACGTAGTCGTTGGCGGGGTCGGACAGGATCTGCTCGGCCGTGCCGGTCTGCACGATCCGGCCGTCGCGCATGACGGCGATCCGGTCGCCGAGGTACATCGCCTCGTTGAGGTCGTGCGTGATGAACACGATCGTCTTGCCGAGGTTCTGCTGCAGGTCGAGCAGCTGGTCCTGCATCTCGCGGCGGATCAGCGGGTCGAGCGCGCTGAACGCCTCGTCCATGAGCAGGACGTCGGTGTCGGCGGCGAGCGCGCGTGCCAGGCCGACGCGCTGGCGCATGCCGCCCGAGAGCTGCGACGGCAGCGAGTCGCCCCAGCCCGACAGCCCGACGAGCTCGAGCGCCTCGCCGGCGCGGCGCCGGCGCTCGGCGCGGTCGACGCCCTGGATCTCCAGGGGGTACGCGGCGTTGTCGAGCACGGTGCGGTGCGGGAGCAGCGCGAAGTGCTGGAAGACCATGCTGACGCGGCGGCGGCGCAGCTCGCGCAGGCGCTTGTCGTCGACCGTCGCGAGGTCGTCGTCGCCGATCACGACGCTGCCGGCGGTCGGCCGCCACAGCCCGTTGAGCATGCGGATGAGCGTCGACTTGCCGGACCCGGACAGGCCCATGACGACGAACGTCTCGCCCGACTCGACGCGGAGGTCGGCGTCGATCACGGCGGCCGTCCCGAACGGTCGGACCTCCTCGCGGGTCGCGCCCTCGCGCAACCGGCGGACGGCCTCGTGCGGGCGCCGTCCGAAGACCTTGAACACGCCCTCGGCGCGTAGTGCTGTCACATCCACCTCGTGCGTCCACGGGCCCGGACCGTGCGCTGCGCGCTCGGCCTGCGCGGGAGGCGCTGCGCGCCCCGCGGTCTCGGACCCTCCACGGCAGCTCCCGGCCCGCGCGTGCGGGCACAGCCGTCCCGGCACGTCGTGCCCGGGAGCGAGGACGCCACAGGGCGCACCTCGGGAGCCGGTCCCGGCCGGTGGACCGGGACCGATCCACCCTGCCCGCCGTGCTCGGATGCCGCAAACGTGCCGTTGGTCGGATGTCCGGGTCCTCCGGGGTCAGGGAGCACCCAAGGAATGGCAAAAAGCGCATGTGACCAGCGGACTCGTGCACACCGGGCGTCGTTATCGAATCGTGATCGAACGCACGGGCCCGGCGGCGGCACCGGCCGTTGGGGCGGCCGTCAGGACGTGACGGGGATCACGTGCGCGGCGCCGTGCAGGTCACACCTCGGGGTCGGGGACGCCGTGCGGGAGCCGCCGCAGCAGCACCGCCTCCGCCTGCTCGCGGCGCACGCGCTCGAGCTCGACCGCACCCTCGCGGCGCCCGCGCTCCGCGAGCACCGCCGAGAGGAACACCTCCGGGTGGGTGCCCTCCGGCGGCTGCGGGCTGACGTACGGCCGCAGGTCGGTCGCGAGGCGCCGCCCGAGCTCCACCCGTGACC
>JAEYNO010000037.1 GCA_023412515.1 Actinomycetes bacterium | reverse complement strand
GAGCGAGCCCGCTTCCGCCAGCGCGGCGACGCGGCCCGCGGGCTGCGCCTCGACCGTGCGCGCCGCCGTCCGGTACGCCTCCGAGCGGTAGCCGCTGGCCTGCGCGCGCTCGAGCAGGAACGCGACGCGCCGCAGCGTCGCGACCGCGTCCGCGACGCGGTCCTGCGGGTCGCCGTCCGTCACGACGTCGTCACGAGGCCTTGCTGCGGGCCTTGCGGCGCGCGGGGGTCGCGTCCTCGGCGTCGGCGGACTTCTTCGCGGGTGCCTTCTTCGCCGGGGCTTTCTTCGCGGGCGCCTTGCTCGCGGGCGCGTCCTTCGCCGTGCCCTTCGCCGTGCCCTTCGCGGTGGATGACGACGACGTGCTCGCGCGGCCCTTCGCCGCGCCGCCCGTCGCGCCGCGCCCCGTCGACGCCGACCGCCTCGACGACTTCTGCGAACCCGGACCGTCACCCGCCGAGCCCTCGTCCGCGTCCTCGCCGCGCGCGGCACGCGCCTTGTCGACCGACCGCTGCAGCGCCGCCAGCAGGTCCACGACCTCCGCACCGCCCTCGGACGAGCCCTCCTCCTCCGGCGGCGCCGCGGGGGCCCGCGTGTCCCCCGACGACACCTTCGCCGCGATGAGCTCCTCCAGTGCCGTGACGTACGCGTCCTCGTACTGCGACGGGTCGAAGTCCGCCGCGAGCGACTCCACGAGCGACGACGCCATCGTCAGCTCCTGCGGGCGCACCGCCACGTCGTCGTCGAGCACCGGGAAGTCGGCCTCGCGCACCTCGTCCGGCCACAGCAGCGTCTGCAGCACGATGACCTTGTCCCGCACGCGCAGCACCGCCATCGACTCGCGCTGCCGGATCGCGACCTTCACGACCGCGACGCGGTCCGTCTGCTCGAGCGCGCCGCGCAGCAGCGCGTACGGCTTCGCCGCCGTGCGGTCCGGCTCCAGGTAGTACGTCTTCTGCAGCAGGATCGGGTCGACCTGCTCGGCCGGCACGAACTCCAGCACCTCGATCTCGCGCTCGGTCGACAGCGGCAGCTGGTCGAAGTCCTCGTCCGTGAGAACCACGAGCTCGCCGTCCTCGGTCTCGTAGCCCTTCGCGATGTCCGCCCACTCGACCTGCTCGCCGTCCAGGCTGCACACCTTGCGGTAGCGGATGCGGCCACCGTCCTCGCGGTGCACCTGGTGCAGGCGCACCTCGTGCTCCCCGGTCGCGGCGTACAGCCGCACCGGCACGTTCACCAGGCCGAAGGCCACGGCGCCCTTCCAGATCGCCCGCACGCCACGTCCTCCTCGTCGCCGCCCGTGCAGCGCCGCACCTGGGCGCCCACCGCGCCCGCAGCACCGTCCCCGGGCAGGATGGACCCGTGGAGCCCATGCTCGCCACCCCAGCGCCGAGAGGCACCGCGCTGCCGCGGGGCGCGGCGTGGGTGTTCGAGGTCAAGTGGGACGGCGTCCGGGTGCTGGCCGACGTCCGCGAGGGCGTGCTGCACCTCACGAGCCGCAACGGCCGCGACGTCACGCCCGCCTACCCCGAGCTCGCGGCGCTCGCGGACCTCGGCGACGTGCTCCTCGACGGCGAGGTCGTGCTCCTCGACGCCGGCGTCCCGTCCTTCGCGGCCCTCGCCGAACGCATGCACGTGCGCGACCCGCGGCGCGCCGCCGCGCTCGCCGCCACCCGGCCCGTGACCTACCTCGTGTTCGACGTCCTGCGCCGCGACGGCCACGACCTCGCGCCGCTGCCCCTCGAGAAGCGCCGCGCCGTGCTCGACGCGCTCGACCTGCCCGACCACGTGCAGGCCTCCCCCTGGTACGACGACGGCGACGACCTGTGGCAGGTCACCCGGGCGCACGGGCTCGAGGGCGTCGTCGCCAAGCGCCGCGACGCGCCCTACCGCGCCGGGCGCCGCTCGTCGGACTGGGTCAAGGCCGCGCACCGCCGCACCCGCACCGCGCTCGTCGGCGGCTGGCGCCCGCAGTCCACCGGCACCGGTCACCTCGGCGCCGTGCTGCTCGGCGCACCCGACGCCGCGGGCGACCTGCGGTACCTCGGGCGCGCCGGCTCCGGCCTCACGGTGCTGGGGGCCCGCGGCCTGCGCGCCGTGCTGCAGACCCACGAGCGCGCCACCAGCCCGTTCGCCGACCCCGTCCCCGCGGTCGACGCGCGCGGCACCGTGTGGGTCGAGCCCGTCGTGCTCGTCGACACGCGGTACCTCGTGCGCACGCCGTCGGGCCGGCTGCGGCAGCCGGTCGTGCGCGGCCTGCGCACCGACACGACGCCCGACCCGTGGGAGCAGGAGTGAGCCGCCGGTCGCACGCGCAGCACGCCGCTCTCGGATGGCGAGGCCGCGTCGGTGCTGGCAGCGTGGACGTCACCCGGGCCGCAGCGGCCCGTACCCGCACGTGAAGGAGTGGACATGGCCCGCGATCTGCCGAAGTACACCGTCCCGTCGCTCACCCCCGAGGACGGCGCGAAGGTGGCGGAGATCCTGCAGGGACGCCTCAACGCGCTGAACGACCTCGCGCTCACCCTCAAGCACATCCACTGGAACGTCGTCGGCCCGCACTTCATCGCGGTCCACGAGATGCTCGACCCGCAGGTCGACGCCGTGCGCCTCATGGTCGACGCGATCGCCGAGCGCATCGCGACCCTCGGCGTCGCGCCCGTGGGCACGCCCGGTGCGCTCGTGAAGGCGCGCACGTGGGACGACTACTCGATCGGCCGCGCGAGCACGACCGCGCACCTCGGCGCGCTGGACGAGGTCTACGTCGGCGTCATCACCGACCACCGCGAGGCCGCGGCGCAGACCGAGGAGCTCGACACCGTCACCAACGACCTGCTCGTCGGGCACCTGCACGAGCTCGAGCTGTTCCACTGGTTCGTGCGCGCGCACCTCGAGTCCTCGGGCGGCGCGCTGTCCACCGACGGCGAGAGCACCGAGGAAGGCGCGGCGCAGGCCGCCGCGTCGGCCGCCCGCACGGCGCCGTGACGGCACGGCACCGCTCGGCGGCGCCGCCTCCCGCAGCACCCGTCCCCGCCCGGGCCACGAC
>JAEYNO010000021.1 GCA_023412515.1 Actinomycetes bacterium | reverse complement strand
GTCGACGCGACCGGAGGCGGCGCCCACGCGGCTCTCGACGCGCTCGGCAGCCCCGCCACGGCGCAGGCGGGCCTGCTCGCGCTGCGCCGCCGCGGCCGCCACGTGCAGGTCGGGCTGCTGCTGCGCGACGACGCGTGGACGGCGCTGCCGATGGACCGGGTCGTCGCGTGGGAGCTGTCGGTGCACGGCTCGCACGGCATGGCCGCGCACGAGTACCCGGCCATGCTGGCGGCGATCGCCGACGGTCGGCTCGCGCCGTCGACCCTCGTGGGTCGCACGGTCGGGCTCGGCGAGGCGGCCGACGCGCTCGCGGGCCTCGCGCGGCCGGGTGCCGGGGGCATGACGGTCGTCGTCCCGTGAGCGGGTTGCGGTGAGGATCGGCGAGCTCGCCGCCGCGACGGGCGTGAGCGTCCGCTCGCTGCGCTACTACGAGGAGCAGCGCCTGCTCGCGCCCGCCCGGACCGCGGCCGGCCAGCGGGTCTTCGACGCGCAGGACGTGACCGTCGTCGCGCGCATCCAGGAGCTCTTCGCCGCCGGGTTCTGCAGCTCCGTGGTCCGCGAGCTGCTGCCCGCGCTCGGTGCGCCGGAGCGCGACCCGGTGCTGCTCGGGGCGGCCTTCGGGGCTGCGGTCGCGCGGCTCGAGGACGAGCGCGCAGCGGTCGACGCCGAGCTCGCGGCGCTGCGGTCGCTCGCGTCGCGGCTGGGGGTTGCACCTGACACGCGTGTGAGGGCGCACGGTGGTCGGCATGACGCTCCCGCAGCCGCCCCGCCAGCTCCGACTGATCATCGAGACCGCCGACTTCGATGAGGCCGTGCGGTTCTACCGCGACGTGCTGGGCCTGCCCGAGCAGCCGGCGTTCGCGACCGCGGGTGACGACCGCGTGTCGATCCTGACCGTCGCGACGGCGACGATCGAGCTCGCGACGCCCGCGCACGCGCGGGCGGTCGACGCGGTCGAGGGTGCGCCCGTCGCGCACGGCCCGACGCTGCGGCTCGCGCTCGAGGTGGCCGACACCGTGCAGGCCGTCGAGGCCGTGACCGCGGTGGGTGCGCGGGTGCTGGCGCCGCCGACCTCGACGCCGTTCCGCACCGTCAATGCGCGCGTCGAGGGGCCCGCCGGGTGGCAGGTGACGTTCTTCCAGGAGCTCGGGACGCTCGACGAGCGGCGGTCGCGGGTCGGGTTCGCGACGGACGACACCCGTCCGCGGTAGGGCGTCGGCGATCGCCGCCGCGCGGGCACGCGTTTCATCCGAACGTGTCACGGGCCGGCGCTGACCTGCGCGGGCGCCCGTGCGGTCGCGTTCCCACCAAGTCACCTGGCACCCGTTGCGGAGTCATCACATCATTGACCGCCCTGTTCGCCCGCCGCTAGCGTCGTACTCGTCCGATTAGTACGCAGTCCTTACATATTCGACGACGGGAGTCGAGATGTCTCGGAGCAGGACGCAGGGGAGATCGGCGGGGGATCAGGGGGAGCCGGGCTGCACGGGTGCAGCGCGAGGTCGGCGGGAGTCGGCGTCGCGCGGCGTCCGGCGGCGCGCGGTCGGCGCGGTCGTGGCGTCGCTCGCGCTCGTCGTCGCCGGGCTCGCGGCCGCACCGGCCGCGAACGCCGCGGGCGGCGTCACCGTGACGTTCACGGCGCGCGACTCGTGGACCACCGGGCACGAGGTCGCCGTGACGGTGACCAACACGGGGACCGCGAGCGTCGCGACGTGGGCCGTGGACTTCCGCCTGCCGGACGGCCGGGCGATCACGAGCTCGTGGGACGCCGACGTCACGCGCGACGGCCAGTCCTACCGGGCGAGCAAGAAGAGCTGGGCCGGTGCGCTCGCGCCCGGGGCGTCGCAGACCTGGGGCTACGTCGCCTCGGGCGCCTGGGCCGCGCCGACGTCTTGCACCGTCAACGGTGGCTCGTGCACCGGCGGCGGCGCGACGCCCACCCCGACGCCCACGCCCACGACGACCCCGAAGCCCACGGCGACACCCACGCCGACGCCCACGACCAGCCCCACGCCCACGCCGACGACGCCGCCCCCGGGCGGGTCCAAGGTCGTCGGCTACTTCGCCGAGTGGGGCGTCTACGGCCGCAACTACCACGTCAAGGACGTCCAGACCTCGGGCTCGGCCGACCGGCTGACCCACATCCTCTACGCGTTCGGCAACACCACCGGTGGCCGCTGCTCGATCGGCGACTCCTACGCCGACTACGAGAAGGCCTACACCGCCGAGCAGTCCGTCGACGGCAAGGCCGACACGTGGGACCAGCCGCTGCGCGGGTCGTTCAACCAGCTGCGCAAGCTCAAGGCCATGCACCCGGACCTCAAGGTCATCTGGTCGTTCGGCGGCTGGACCTGGTCGGGCGGCTTCACGCAGGCCGCCGCGAACCCCGAGGCGTTCGCGCAGTCCTGCTACGACCTCGTCGAGGACCCGCGCTGGGCGGACGTGTTCGACGGCATCGACGTCGACTGGGAGTACCCCAACGCGTGCGGCCTCACGTGCGACGCGTCGGGCCCGCAGGCGTTCGACCGGGTCGTCACGGCGCTGCGCAACAAGTTCGGCTCGTCGGCCCTGGTGACCGCGGCCATCACGGCCGACGGCTCGAACGGCGGCAAGATCGACGCGACCGACTACGCGACCGCGGCGACCAAGCTCGACTGGATCATGCCGATGACCTACGACTACTTCGGCGCGTTCGCGCCGCAGGGCCCGACGGCCCCGCACTCGCCGCTGACGTCGTATGCGGGCATCCCGCAGCAGGGGTTCAACTCCGAGGCGGCCGTGAACAAGCTCATCGCCAAGGGCGTCCCGGCCAGGAAGATCCTGCTGGGCGTCGGGTTCTACGGGCGCGGGTGGACGGGCGTGACGCAGTCCGCGCCCGGGGGCACCGCGACCGGCGCTGCCCCCGGCACGTACGAGCCGGGCATCGAGGACTACGAGGTGCTCAAGGGCCGGTGCCCGGCCACCGGCACCGTCGGCGGCACGGCCTACGCGAGGTGCGGAAGCGAGTGGTGGAGCTACGACACGCCCCAGACCATGGCGTCCAAGATGACCTGGGCGCGCGGCAAGGGCCTGGGCGGCGCGTTCTTCTGGGAGCTGTCGGGCGACACCCCCGACGGCGAGCTGATCCGCGCCGTCGCCGGCGGCTGGTGACGCGCACCCGACCCGCGTGACGCGCGTGCCCCCGGCCGGTCCAGGGCGGGGGTACGCGCGGGGCGGAACGTCCCCGGACGTGTGGTTGACGTCACGTGTCCGGTTCCGGTAGACCTGCGTCCGGTGCCACAACGGCGTGACGCCGACCGCAGTACGGGCCCGGTCCCTCGGTAGGCCGGACGCCCGACGTGCTCGTCGGTCGCGCAGAGCGACGACGGCGAGCACGTGCGAGGTGGGAGCGCGACCACCTCCCCGGATGCGGCCCATTCCGCGCCCGAACCCGTCCGCTGCAGCAGCGCTGCCGCCGCGGCAGCGCGACCGCGCCGGGACAGCGCGACGGGGCCCGGGCGTCGCCGCCCGGACCCCGTCGCCCGCGTGCCGGCGCCGCGCGCGGCGAGGCAGCGCTCAGCGACCCGCGCTCAGCGACCCAGCGCGTCGATCGCCGCGACCTCGTCGGCCGTCAGCGAGAACCCGAGCGTGCCGAGGTTCTCCTCGATGCGCTCGCGGCGCACCGACTTCGGGATCACGACCACGTCGTGCTCGACGTGCCAGCGCAGCACCACCTGCGCGGGCGTCACGCCGTGCGCGCGCGCCGCCGCGACGATCGGCTCGGCGTCGAGGTCGGTGCGCTTGAGCGGGCTGTACCCCTCCACCACGACGCCGCGCTCGCGGTGCGCCGCCAGCAGGTCCGGGTCGTGGTCGACCGGCGAGTACGGGATCTGGTTGACCGCGGGCGCCTCGCCCGTCGCCGCGACGAGCTCGTCGATCTGCGCGATCGAGTAGTTCGAGACGCCGATCGAGCGGGTCAGGCCCTCGTCGCGCGCGCGGCGCAGCTCCTGCCAGACCTCGGGGCTGGCCTGCTGGTGCGGCGGCCAGTGGATGAGCCACAGGTCGACGTGGTCGGTGCCGAGCGCCGCCAGCGACTCGGTGATCGTCTGCCGCTCGCGGCCCGCGTGGTCCGGCGGCAGCTTGGTGGTGACGAAGACGTCGTCTCGGTCGATGCCCACGGTCGCGAGCGCACGCCCGACCTGCGCCTCGTTGCCGTAGCCCGTCGCGGTGTCGACGTGCCGGAACCCGAGCTGCAGCGCGGCCGAGACGGCGAGCTCCGCGTCGGAGCCCTCCGCCTGCCACGTGCCGAACCCGAGCACGGGGATCGCGCCGCCGGGGATGGTCAGGGTGGGGGTGGTGATGTCGGCCATGCCCCTCATCGTCACCGAGGCCGCGGGACGCCGCAGGTCGGGGGCGGATCTCGTCCGCGAGGCGGAGCGCGCGGCGCGATGTCGGTCGCGCGACGGATCCACCGCGCCGCCCCCCGCTGCTGGACTGGACGCATGGACGCCGCATCCGCCGCCCCGGTCGAGACGCCCACCGGCGGGGGCACGCGCGAGCGGTTCCGGGTCCTGCTCGCGCTGGTGCGTCCGCACCGTGGCACGCTCGGCCTCGGGCTGCTGCTGGGCCTGGCCGCCACGGGTCTGGGCCTCGCGACGCCCATGGTCACCAAGTGGGTCCTCGACACGCTCGGCACGGGGCAGTCGCTCGCGCGGCCGGTCGCGTGGCTGCTCGTGCTGTGCGTCGTCGGCGCCGCGGTCGGGTACGTGCAGGCCGTCGTCATGGGCGCGCTCGCCGAGCGCATCGTGCTCGACGCGCGCGAGTCGCTCGTGCGCCGGTACCTGCGCGCGACGGTGCAGGCGATCACCGGCCGCCCGCCCGGCGAGCTCGTCACGCGCGTCACGTCCGACACCGTGCTGCTGCGCGAGGCGACGTCGTCGAGCCTCGTCGGGCTCGTCAACGGGGTCGTCGCGCTCGTCGGCACGCTCGTGCTCATGGGCGTGCTCGACCGCGTGCTGCTCGGCACCACGGTCGCCGCGATCGTCGTCGTGGGCGTCTTCATGGCGCTGCTGCTGCCGGGGATCGGCGCGGCCGAGAAGGCGTCGCAGGAGGCGCTCGGCCGCCTCGGCGGGACCCTCGAGGGCTCGCTGCGCGCGGTCCGCACGGTCAAGTCCAGCCGGGCCGAGGCCCGCCAGGGCGCCGCGGTGCTCGCGGCCGCGCGGGACGCGCGCGACCACGCCGTGCGGGCCGTGCGGACCTCCGCGCTCGCGTGGACCGTCTCGGGTGGCGGCATCCAGCTCGCGATCATCGTGGTGCTCGGGTTCGGCGCGTGGCGTGTGGGGCAGGGCGAGCTCGCGGTGTCCAGCCTCGTCGCGTTCCTGCTGTACGCGTTCAACATCGTCGGCCCCATCAGCGAGCTCACGCAGTCGCTGACGCAGCTGCAGTCGGGCGTCGCCGCGGCGGCCCGCATCGGCGAGGTCGCGACGATGGACGTCGAGCCCGACGCCTCCGACGTGCCGCCGCACCCGGCCGCGCGGGCCGACGACGGCGAGACCGACGACGTGCCGGACGGCTCACCCGCCGACGTGCCCGGCGACGCGACTCCCGTCGTCGAGCTGCGCGACGTCACCGCGCGCTACGGCCCGGGCCTGCCGCCGGCCGTGGACGGGCTCTCGCTGCGCGTGCCGCGCCGCGGGCACACGGCCCTGGTCGGGCCGTCCGGCGCGGGCAAGACCACCGTCTTCTCGCTGCTCCTGCGGTTCCTCGAGCCCACCGCCGGGCAGCTGCTGCTCGACGGCCGCCCGTACGCGGCGTGGAGCCACGCCGACGTGCGCGGGCGGTTCGCGTACGTCGAGCAGGAGACGCCGGTCGTGCCCGGCACCATCCGCGACAACCTGCTGTTCAGCAACCCCGACGCGACCGACGACGAGCTGGCGCGCGCGCTCGCGGCCGTGCGGCTCGACGGCGCGTTCGACGCGCTGCCCGAGGGGCTCGACACCCGGCTGTCGGAGACGTCCGTCTCGGGTGGGCAGCGCCAGCGGATCGCGCTGGCCCGCGCGCTGCTGTGCCGCCCGCAGGTCATGCTGCTCGACGAGGCCACCGCGCAGGTCGACGGCCTCACCGAGGCCGCCGTGCACGACGCGATCCGCGCGCTCGCGACCACGGGCGCGGTGGTCACGGTCGCGCACCGGCTGTCCACGGTGGTCGACGCCGACACGATCGTCGTGCTCGAGCACGGCCGGGTCCGCGCGAGCGGCACGCACGCGCAGCTGCTCGCGTCCGACGCGCTCTACCGCGAGCTCGTCGAGGCGCTGCGGATCGCGGACGCGACGGCGGACGCCCCCGACGGGGCCGTCGACGCGCCGGGCCGGGCCTCGGGCGGCACGACGGCCGACGCGGCCGCCGGCCCCGCCTGACGCGCGCAGGCGTTCAGGGGTCAGGCGTCCGCGCTCAGGCGTCCGAGCCCGGGTCCGTCCGCCCGGGGCCCGCCGCGAGGCGCTCGCCGGTGCGCCCGGTCAGCCCGAGCTCGTCGGCGAGGAACAGGAACGCCCGCGCGTACGGCTGGCCCTCGACCTCGGTGCGCACCCGCTCCCAGTCGATCTGCTCGCGCAGCGCGCGCGCCATCGGCAGCAGCCACGTGAAGTCGCAGTAGTGCTCGCCGAGCACGCGCATCTTCGCCGAGATGATGTCGGTCGCGGGCAGCACCGGCATGCGCACCGCGAGCACCTCGAGCTCGTCGGCGCGCGCGAGGTCCTCGTGCGTCACGGGTTCGCCGACCATGCGGAAGATCACGTCGACGAGCTGCCCGTGGTGGTACGCCTTGAACAGCCAGTTCTCGGCCGGGTCCTGCACGTCCAGGCCCGCGGCCGTGAGCGCTGCGCGCGCGGCGTCGACGTCCTGCTCGGCGACCGCGAAGTCCGCGTCGTGGCTCGGCTCGGGCGCGCCGCGCGCCCACGCGGCGTACCCGCCGACCAGCGCGAACGGGACCTGCGCGTCGAGCAGCGCGACGGCCGTGCGGCGCAGCCCGTCCTGCAGGGCCGCGC
>JAEYNO010000498.1 GCA_023412515.1 Actinomycetes bacterium | reverse complement strand
CGCTCGTCCCGCCCGACGCCGACGTGCTCGACCTCGACCCGCCGCCCCCGCAGCGCGTCGGCCACCTCGGGCGCGGTCGTGCCCTCGAGGTACGGCTCGACGACCACGACGCGCGCGTGGTGCTCGGCGAGCGCGCGCAGCGTGACGCGGTCGAGCGGGAACGGCGTGGCCGTGTACGCGAGCGTCACGCCGAGCCCCTCGACCGCCTGCTGCGTGGCCGCGAGCGCCGGCCCGACCGCCAGCACGAGCGTCCCGCGCCCGTGCCGGACCACGTGGATCGCCCCGTCGGCGGGCCAGGCCTGCGGGTTCACCTGGGACGACAGCCGGACGTACTGCCGGTCGTCGGCACGGGCCGCGGCGCGCACGAGCGTCTCGACCTCGTCGGGGTGCCCCGGCGTGTGCAGCCGCCAGCCGGGCAGCGCGCCGAGCAGCGCCACGTCGGCGGGGCTCTGGTGCGTGCGGCCCTCGCTCGCGGCGTCGTAGCTCGCACCGATGGACACGAGCACCGCACCGAGGTCCTGGTGCGACAGGTCGAGCTTGACCTGCTCGTACGGGCGCTCGACGAGGAACGGCGCGTAGCTGTGCGCGAACGGCCGCAGCCCCGCGAGCGCGAGCCCCGCGGCGACGCCGATCATGGTCTGCTCGCGGATGCCCACGTTGAGGACGCGCTCGTCGGCCGGCTCGCCCGCGACGAGCCCCAGCGGCCCGATGTCCGCCAGCACGAGCGCCGTCCGATCGTCGGTGCGCAGCAGGTCGGCCATCGTGGCGTAGAAGCGCGCGCGCATCACGACCCCTTCCGGGCGGTGCGGACGACGGTCACGTGCGGCCGGTCGCCGTGCACGCGCAGCGAGTCGCGCAGCGCGTCGTGGTCGGCCGTGTCGACGACCGCACCCGTCCAGCCCTCGCCCTGGAACCGCGTGACGATCCCGCCCGGCCACCCGAGCGTCGCCGAGTCGTTGTCCACGACGACGCACGCGAGACGACCCAGCCCCCAGCGGCCGGCCACGGCGATCGCCTCGTGGTTGCTGCCCTCGTCCAGCTCGGCGTCCCCGACCAGCACGACGACCCGTCCGGGCGCACCCGCGATCTCCAGGCCCCGCGCGAGGCCCACGGCGATCGGCAGGCCGTGCCCGAGCGAGCCCGACGAGATCTCCACCGGTGGCACGAGCAGCCGATCCGGGTGGTGGCCCAGCGGCGAGCCGGCCCCCGCGAGGTCGTCGAGCCACGACGCGGGGATCAGGCCCTTGGTCGCGAGGACCGCGTAGTACGACGCCGGACCGTGACCCTTGGACAGCAGGAACCGGTCCCGCTCGGACCAGGGGTCGAGGCGCAGGACCTGGTCGTGCAGGACCCACAGGACGTCGAGCGTGGACTGCGCGGCGGCGTCGTGCTTCTCGTCGCCGGTGACGCGCGTGAGGTGGCGCAGCAAGGTGTCGGGCACGCGGTCGGTCAGGGGTGGTGAGGTGCTCATGCCCCCACGCTCGGTGCTCAACAGAGGTTGAGGTCAAGGCCGGCGCCACGCGCGTCGTGGCGGGCCGCCTTCCGAGCCGGGAACGACCCGGGAACGACGACGGCACCGCCCAGATCCCTGGACGGTGCCGTCGTTCCCGTGGAGCTGAGGGGACTCGAACCCCTGACCCCCTGCATGCCATGCAGGTGCGCTACCAGCTGCGCCACAGCCCCGTGGTCCCCGAGAGGACCCCGTCGCCCCGAGGGGCGCCCGGAGAGTTTACGACGATCCGAGCGCCGAAAGCGAATCGGGCGCCGGGGCGACGGGTGTGACGTCAGTCCGGGTCGCGGACCGCGTCGTCGTCGTCCCGCGCGGGCTCCGGGTCGGGGCCCGCGTTCCAGTCGGACGACGCGTCCGTCGGGCCCACGTTGAAGCCCAGCAGGCGCCAGCCCGGGTCGACGCCCGGGCCCGAGCGCACGAGCTCGACCCAGTGCGCGTTGTGCAGCCCGCCGACGCCGCGCCACGCGGGCTGCTGGCCCAGCAGCGCCGCGACGAGCGCACCGATCGCCGCGCCGTGGGACACGACGACCAGACCACCGCCGTCCGGCGTCCGCGCGAGCTGGTCCGCGACGGCGTCCGTGAGCCGCGCCGCGAGGTCGGCCCGCGTCTCCGCGCCGACGCCCGTCGGGTCGCCGCCCGCACGCCAGACGCCGAACTCCCCCGGCCAGCGCGCGTCGATCTCCGGGCCCGTCAGGCCCTCCCACTCGCCGAACGACCGCTCGCGCAGCCGCGGGTCGGTCTCGAGCGGCAGGTCGAGCGCCTGCGTGAGGTACGTCGCCGTCTCGACCGCGCGCGTGAGGTCCGAGGACACGACGCGCGCGGGCCGCGCGCGCTTCACCAGCCGCGACGCCGCCGTGCGGGCCTGCCAGTGGCCGACCTCGTCGAGCGGGATGTCCACCTGGCCCTGCAGGCGGGCGGCGGAGTTGTACGCGGTGCGGCCGTGCCGCCACAGCACCAGGTGCTGCTGCGTCATGCGTCGGCCTGCTCGCCGCGCGCCTCGGGCGGCAGCTCGATGACCGGGCAGTCCTTCCACAGCCGCTCGAGCGCGTAGTACACGCGGTCCTCGGCGTGCTGCACGTGCACGACCACGTCGCCGAAGTCGATGAGCACCCAGCGCCCCTGCGACTTGCCCTCGCGCCGCACGGGCTTCGCACCGAGCGCGTGCAGCGCCTCCTCGACGGCGTCGACGATCGCGCCGACCTGGCGCTCGTTCGTCCCCGACGCGATGAGGAACACGTCGGTGAGCACGAGCTGCTCGCTCACGTCGAGCGCGATGATCTCCTGCGCCTTGAGGTCGGAGGCCGCACGGGCGGCCGCGTGGGCCAGCTCGACGGCACGGGGGCTCGCGGTCACGGGGCTCCTCGGGGTGGTGTCGGTGCGCACGGTCGCCGGGGACGACGCCGCGCGTGGATGGGGTGTCAGAGCGGGCCGGGGCCGTCGCGGGTCACGACGCCGTCGACGACGCCGACGGCCGCACCCGCAGCGGGCTCGTCGTTCCCGCTCGCCTGGATGTACAGCAGCATCGCGAGGAAGCCGAGCACGAACGCGACGAGCGAGAGCACCAGCAGGTGCAGCCACGTGTACGGGTGCCGGCGCGTCGTGGGCTCGTCGTCCTCGTCGAGGTCGTCGTCCTCGTCGTGCGCGACGGCCGGCGCGCTGCGCGACGAGCCCCACGGCGTGGCCGCGGGCTCGTCGGACGCGCGCTCCTCGGACGCGGGCGCGGCGGCCGGCCGCGGCCACGCGTCACCG
>JAEYNO010000423.1 GCA_023412515.1 Actinomycetes bacterium | reverse complement strand
GCGCGGGCCGCTCCCGACGGGCGCTGGTGCCGACCGGGGATGAGCTGCGACGACGGATGAGCTGCGACGACCGGCGACGGCACCGCCGGTCAGCGCACGGCCAGGACCTCGTGCGCGCGGGCGCGGGCCCACCGTTCGGCGTCGAGCACCGCGTCGAGCGTGAGCGCGTCGCGGGGCGTGCCGTCGTGCTCGTCGAGGACCCGCGCGACCGTCGCCACGACCTGGCCGAACCCGATGCGCCCGGCGAGGAACGCCGCGACGCCCTCCTCGTTGGCGGCGTTGTACACCGCGGGGTGCGTGGCCGACGCCGCCACGGCCGCCCGCGCGAGCGCGACCGCGGGGAAGACGTCCTCGTCGAGCGGCTCGAACGTCCAGGACGTCGCCGTGCTCCAGTCGCACGGCCGCGCCGCCCCCGGCACGCGCTCGGGCCACGCGAGCCCGAGCGCGATCGGCAGCCGCATGTCGGGCGGCGACGCCTGCGCGACCGTCGAACCGTCCACGAACTCGACCATCGAGTGCACGACCGACTGCGGGTGCACCACGACGGCGATGTCCGCGACCGGCACGTCGAACAGCAGGTGGGCCTCGATGAGCTCGAGCCCCTTGTTCATGAGGCTGGCCGAGTTGACCGTCACGACCGGGCCCATCGACCACGTCGGGTGCGCGAGCGCCTGCTCCGGCGTCGCCGCCGCGACCCGCTCGGCGGTCCACCCGCGGAACGGGCCGCCCGAGGCCGTGAGGACCAGGCGACGCACCTCGTGCGACGCGCCCGAGCGCAGCGCCTGCGCGATGGCGGAGTGCTCGGAGTCGACCGGGACGACCTGGTCGGGGCGGACGGCCGCGTCGTGGACGAGCGAGCCGCCCACGACGAGGGACTCCTTGTTGGCGAGCGCGAGCGTGCTGCCGGCGCGCAGCGCCGCGAGCGTCGGCAGCAGACCGACCGATCCCGTGATGCCGTTGAGGACGACGTCGGCGCCCGACGCGGCGAGCTCGGCGGCCGCTCCCGGCCCGTCGAGCACGCGCACCCCGGGCAGCGCCTCGCGCACCGCCGCCGCCGCGACGGGGTCCGCGACCGCCACCGCGGGCACGGCGTGGACGAGCGCCTGCTCGACGAGCAGGTCCACCTGGCCGCCACCCGCCGACAGACCCGTCACGGTGAAGCGGTGGGGGTTCGCCGCCACGATGTCGAGCGCCTGCGTGCCGATCGACCCGGTCGAACCGAGCACGACGACCGTGCGTGTCATCCCGCCACCCCCGCGAACCGGTACGGCCGGCTCACTCGACGCCGAGCAGGACCTCGACCGCACGCGCGACGAACGCGTCGACCGGGCCCTCCGCGTAGCCGTTGCGCCCGTTGCGGCGCCGGAAGGTCGCCGAGCGCACCTCGGCCGCGGTGAGCGGCGCACCGGTGTCGAAGTACGCGACGAGGCGGTGGCACAGCTCGTCGACGTCGGCCGGCTCGTAGCCGGGTCGACGTCCCTCGGGCGGCGCGAACCGGTCGCCGTCCGGCCGGCCGAGCCGGCCGTAGAGCGTGCGCGCCTGCGTGCCGAGGTGGGCCATCCAGGCGTCCTGGCCGTTGTCGGCGACGAACTGCGCACGGTGCCGCGCGACGAACGCGGCCTCGAGCCGGTCGAGCGCGGCGTCGACCGCCGCCGTGACGTACCCGCCACGGACCATGTCGAACGCCACGGTCCGCACGTCGGCGCCGGACATCGTGCCGGCGGGACCCTGCTCGTAGACGGCGCGCGCGTGGGAGAAGAACTCGTCGACCTCGTCGGGGTCGTACCCCCGGCGCAGGCCGGACACCGTCCGGAACATCCCGTCGCTCACTCGTCCTCCTCCGCCGCGAGCTGACCGCACGCACCGTCGATGTCGCTGCCACGGGTGTCCCGGATCGTCGTCGGGATGCCGTGCGCACGCAAGCGTGCCACGAACTCCTGCTCGACCCGCGGATCGCTCGCCGTCCAGCGCGAACCCGGTGTCGGGTTGAGCGGGATCGGGTTGCAGTGCACCCACCCCGAGCCGCCGCGGGCCAGCAGCTTCTCGCCGAGCAGGTCAGCACGCCACGCGTGGTCGTTGACGTCGCGGATCAGCGCGTACTCGATCGACACGCGCCGCCCGGTGGCGTCGAAGTACCGCCGTGCCGAGTCGAGCGCCTCGTCGACCGACCAGCGCGTGTTGACCGGCACGAGCTCCGAGCGCAGCTCGTCGTCGGGTGCGTGCAGCGACAGCGCGAGCGTCACCGGGATGCCCTCGCCGGCGAGCTTGTCCATCGCGGGCACGAGCCCGACCGTGGAGACCGTCACGTTCCGCGCCGACATGCCGAATCCGTCGGGCGCGGGTGCCACGAGCTGCCGCACGGTCGCCATCACGGACTTGTAGTTGGCGAGCGGCTCCCCCATCCCCATGAACACGACGTTGCTCAGCCGCGTCTCGCCCCCGGGGACCTCACCCGCCGCGAGCGCGCGCGCCGCCTGCCGGACCTGATCGACGATCTCCGCGGTCGAGAGGTTGCGCAGCAGGCCCATCTTGCCGGTCGCGCAGAACGAGCAGGCGAGGCCGCATCCCGCCTGCGACGACACGCACAGCGTGGTGCGGTTCGCGTACCGCATGAGCACCGACTCGACCTTGGCGCCGTCGAACAGGTGGTAGAGGGTCTTGACGGTCGTGCCATGGTCGGCTGTCAGCGTGCGGCTCGTGGTGAGCAGCTGCGGGAACAGGTCAGCCACGAGGGCGTCGCGCGAGGCCTTCGGCAGGTCGGTCATCGCGTCGCCGTCGGCCGTGAGGTGCGTGAAGTAGTGCGTGGCGAGCTGCTTCGCACGGAACGGCTTCTCGCCGAGCGCGGTCACGGCGGCGACGCGCTCCTCGGGCGTGAGGTCGACGAAGTGGCGCGGCGGCTTGCCGCGCGCACCGCGGGTGGGCGCGCTGAGCTGCAGGCGCACGGGCGTGGCGCTCATCGGCGGCGCCTCCTTCCGGGGGTGGGGGTCAGCCGGCGGCCGGCTGCAGGACCGAGAGCAGGACCCACACCGTCGGGGCCGTGAGCAGGAGGGAGTCGAGACGGTCGAGCACGCCGCCGTGACCGGGCAGCAGGCTGCCCATGTCCTTGAGCTCGAGGTCGCGCTTGATCATGGACTCGGCCAGGTCGCCGAGCGTCGCGCTGGCGACCGTCCCGAGACCGAGCAGCGCACCGACGAACGGGTCGCCGTGGAACACCGTCTGGATCCCGACGACGCCGACCACGCTCGTGAGCACGACCGAGCCGACGAGCCCCTCCCAGGACTTCTTGGGGCTGACCGACGGCGCCAGCGGGTGGCGTCCGAGCAGCGTGCCGACGACGTACCCCCCGGTGTCGCACGCCACGCCCAGCACGATGAACAGCGCCACCCGGGCGGGACCGTCGGGCTCGGCGAGCATGAGCATGACGAAGCCGCCGAGGAACGGCAGGTACGCCGCCGCGAAGGTCGCCGCCGAGGCGTCCCTCAGCGCGGCCTCGCCGCTGCCGTCGAGCACCCGCCACACCACGGCGCCGCCCACCGTCAGGAGGAACGCCACGAACAGCGCCTCGGTGCCGGCGACGTACGCCGAGACCAGGATCCCCGCGGAGCCGACGACCAGCGGCACGAGCGGCAGGTGGATCGAGCGGCGCGTGAGCGCCTGCGCGAGCTCCCACATGGCGGCGCCCACGGCCACGACCGCGAGGACCGCGAACGCCTCCTTGCGGATGAACAGCGAGGCGGCGACGGCGACGAGCAGCAGGACGCCGACCGTGACGGCGGCCGGGAGGTTCCGGCCGGCCGCGGTCTTGCGCGGGGCTGCGAGCTGAGTCATCAGACCTCGAGCAGCTCGCTCTCCTTGGAGGCGAGCAGCTGGTCCACGAGCTCGACGTGCTTCTTCGTCAGCGCCTCGAGCTCCTTCTCCGCGCGCGCGACCTCGTCCTCGCCGGCCTCGCCGTCCTTCGCGATGCGGTCGAGCTCCTCCTTGGCGCGCCGACGCACCGACCGCACGGAGATGCGCGCGTCCTCAGCCTTGGACTTGGCGAGCTTGACGAAGTCCTTGCGCCGCTCCGCGGTGAGCGCGGGCAGGACGACGCGCACGACGCTGCCGTCGTTCGTGGGGTTCACGCCGAGGTCGGAGTCGCGCAGGGCCTTCTCGATGGCCGACATCGACGACTTGTCGAACGGCGACACCAGGATCGTGCGCGCCTCGACGACGTTGAACGACGCGAGCTGCTGCAGCGGCGTCGGCGAGCCGTAGTAGTCGACGAAGACCTTGGCGAACATCGCGGCGTTCGCGCGGCCCGTGCGGATGGCGGCGAAGTCCTCCTTCGCGACCTCCACGGCCTTGTCCATCTTCTCCTCGGCCTCGAGGAGTGTGTCGTCGATCACCGGTGCTCCTTCATGTGGTTCGGACGGCGCCGGGCCGTCGTTCGCGTGGGGCGCTGTCGGTCAGCTCGCGGTGACGAGCGTCCCGATCCTCTCACCCGTGAGGGCGCGCGTGACGTTCCCGATCTCCTCGAGCCCGAAGACCCGCATCGGCACGTCGTTGTCGCGGCACAGGCTCAGCGCCGAGGTGTCCATGACGCCGAGCTCGTTGACGATCGCCTCGGTGTAGGTCAGGTGGTCGAGCTTGCGGGCGTCGGGGTCCCGCCGCGGGTCGGCGGTGTACACGCCGTCGACGCCGTTCTTGCCCATGAGGACCTCCTGGCAGTGGGTCTCCAGGGCACGCTGCACGGCCACGGTGTCGGTCGAGAAGTACGGCAGCCCCGCGCCGGCGCCGAAGATGACGACGCGGCCCTTCTCGAGGTGCCGGATCGCGCGCAGCGGGATGTAGGGCTCGGCGACCTGGCCCATCGTGATGGCCGTCTGCACGCGCGTGCTGACGCCGGCCTGCTCGAGGAAGTCCTGGAGCGCGAGGCAGTTCATGACCGTGCCGAGCATGCCCATGTAGTCGGCGCGGGCGCGGTCCATTCCGCTGACCTGGAGCTCGACGCCACGGAAGAAGTTCCCGCCGCCGACGACGATCGCGACCTGCACGCCGTCGCGGACGGCCGCGCCGATCTCCTCGGCGATCCGCCGGACGACGGGCACGGCGAGCCCGACGGCGCCGCCGCCGAAGCTCTCGCCCGAGAGCTTGAGCAGCACCCGCCGAGCGGTGGGGGGCTCCCCCGCCGCGGTGTCCTGCGTCGTCGACGGCTGCTGGCTCACGTGTCCTCCACCTGGTTCGAGCGCCGGTCGCGACGCGCTGGCCGCTGGGTCGACGCGGGTCGCCCGGCGGTCCACGGGCGCCCGGTGCGGCGGTGGCCCCGACCCTCGCGGGCCGGGGCCACCGTCGACGTCACGCGGTCAGGCTCCCACGCGGTAGCGGACGAAGCCCGTCACCGTGCCGCCGGCCTCGGCCACGACCTGGCCGACCGTCTTCTTGTTGTCCTTCGCGAACGCCTGGTCCAGCAGGACGGCCTCCTTGAAGAAGCCGTTGAGGCGGCCCTCGACGATCTTCGCGAGCGCAGCCTCGGGCTTGCCCTCGTTGCGGGCCGTCTCCTCGGCGATGCGACGCTCGTTCTCGACGACGTCCGCGGGGACCTCGTCGCGCGTCAGGTACGACGGCGAGAAGGCGGCGACGTGCGTCGCGACGTCGCGCGCCACGGCGGCACCGGCAGCGTCGGTCGCGACGAGGACGCCGACCTGCGGGGGCAGGTCCTTGTTGACCTTGTGGAGGTAGACCTCGACGTGCTCGCCCGCGAGACGCGCGACGCGGCGCACGACGATCTTCTCGCCGAGCGTCGCGGCGGTCTCGTCGACGACCGTCTGGACGGGCGTGCCGTCCGACTCGGCGGCGAGCAGCGCGTCCGCGTCGGCCGCACCCGACTCGACGGCGGCCGCGAGCACGCGGTCGGCGAGCGAGATGAAGGTCTGGTTCTTGGCGACGAAGTCGGTCTCGGAGTTGACCTCGACGAGCACGCCGGTCTGGCCCTCGCCGTCGGCCGTCGGGCCGACGTGCGCCGCGACGAGACCGTCCGAGGCCGCGCGGCCCTCGCGCTTGCCCACGCCCTTGAGGCCCTTGACGCGGATGATCTCGAGCGCCTTGTCGGCGTCGCCGCCAGCCTCCTCGAGCGCCTTCTTGACGTCCATCATGCCGGCACCGGTGCGCTCGCGCAGCGCCTTGATGTCGGCCAGCGAGTAGTTCGCCATCAGTTCGATCCGTCCTCGAGTTCTCGTCATGCCGATCGTCCTCGGCATGCCGGGTGCGGCGCGGGGTCTCCCGCGCCG
>JAEYNO010000345.1 GCA_023412515.1 Actinomycetes bacterium | reverse complement strand
GGCTCGTGCTCGCGCCGTTCCTCGCGGGCGGGGCCGGGCCCGTGCTGCACGACGCCCGGCTCGCCCTGCTCGTCGTCGTCATCGCGGTGTGCTCGTCGGTCGTGCCGTACGCGCTCGAGCAGGTCGTGCTGCGGCGCGTGAGCGCCGCGACGTTCGCGGTGCTGCTCGCGCTGCTCCCCGCGACGGCCGCGGTCGTCGGCGCGGTCGTGCTGCGCCAGCTGCCGCACGGGCTCGAGCTCGTCGGGCTCGTGCTGGTGTCCGGCGCGATCGCCCTGACCGCGCGCGGCGGGAGCGACACGCCCGGTCCAGGGCCCGGCGACGGGCAGGCGCCCGCGACGGCCTGACGGGCGGCCGGCGCTACAGGTACTGCCCGGTCGACGGGCGCAGGTCGTCGGGCCCGTCCTCGCGCGCGACCGGTACGCCCAACCCGCCGCCGGGCACGCCCGGGTGGCCGGGCGGGAGCGCCCGCCGCATCTGCGTGAGCTGCGCCTGCGCCGCCATCTGCTGCGCCACGAGCGCGGTCTGGATGCCGTGGAACAGCCCCTCGAGCCACCCCACCAGCTGGGCCTGCGCGATCCGCAGCTCGGCGTCGGACGGCGCGGCGTCCTCCGCCAGCGGGAGCGTGATGCGGTGCAGCTCGGCGACGAGCTCGGGGGACAGGCCCTCCTCGAGCTCGTGCAGCGACCGCTCGTGGATCTCGGCGAGCCGCGCGCGGGCCGCGTCGTCGAGCGGTGCCGACCGCACCTCGTCGAGCAGCTGCTTGATCATCGTGCCGATCCGCATGACCTTCGCGGGCTGCTCGACCATGCCCGTGACGTCCTCGTCGTGCGCGTCGTCGGGCTCCGCGCCGCGGCCGTCGCCGCCCTGACCGGCGCCCGCGGGCACGACCACGACCCGCGGCCCGTCGGGCGCGTGCTCCGCACGTGCCGGGTCGGGGGAGGTGCCGTCGTGCCGCTCGCCGTCGCTCACGCCGCCCATCATGGTCGAGCGGGCCGCGCGGCGCAGCCCCGCACGGCGAGCCCCGCAACTACGCTGACCGCCATGGCGTGGCTCAGCACACCGGCGCACGCGCGCTGGCTCGAGGGCGAGACCGACCGGCTGTGGGACTTCGGGCGCGCCTCGCGCGCCCGCACCGGGTTCGCGCGGCTCGACGACGTGGGCCGGCCGCTGCCCGGCCCCGCCGAGCTGTGGATCACGTGCCGCACGACCCACGTCTACGCGCTCGCGCACCTCGCGGGCCGTCCCGGGTCGGCCGCGCTCGTCGACCACGGGCTCGCCGCGCTGACCGGCGCGTTCCACGACGACGCGCACGGCGGCTGGTTCGCCGAGGTCGACGTCGACGGCACGCCCCGCGACACGGCCAAGGCCGCGTACCCGCACGCGTTCGTCGTGCTGGCCGCCGCGAGCGCGACCGCGGCCGGGCGTCCCGGTGCGCGCGCCCTGCTCGACGCCGCGCTCGCGGTGCAGGAGCAGCGGTTCTGGGACGAGGCCGCGGGCATGGTCGTCGAGGAGTGGGACCGCGCGTTCGCCGAGCTCGACGCGTACCGGGGCGTCAACGCCAACATGCACACGGTCGAGGCGTACCTCGCGGCCGCCGACGTCACGGGCGACCGCGTGTGGCTCGACCGGGCCGCGCGGATCGTCGAGCGGGTCGTGCACGGCTTCGCGCGCGAGAACGCGTGGCGCATCCCCGAGCACTTCGACGCCGCCTGGGCGCCCGACCTCGACTACAACGCCGACACCCCGGCCCACCCGTTCCGCCCGTACGGCGCGACCGTCGGGCACTGGTTCGAGTGGGCGCGGCTCGCGCTGCACACGCGCGCGGCGCTGACCGCCCGCGGCGACGTCGCCCCCGCGTGGCTGCTCGACGACGCCGTCGCCCTGGTGGGGACGGGCGTGCGCGAGGGCTGGGACGTCGACGGCGCCCCCGGCTTCGTCTACACCGTGGACTGGCAGGGCCGCCCGGTCGTGCGCGAGCGGATGCACTGGGTCGTCGCCGAGGCGATCGCCGCGGTCGCGGCGCTGCACGCCGCGACGGGCGACCCGCGCTGGGACGACCTCTACACGCAGTGGTGGGAGTACGTCGGCGAGCACGTGCTCGACCGCGACGGCGGGTCGTGGTGGCACGAGCTCGGCACCGACAACCGCGTGACGCGCACGGTGTGGGCCGGCAAGGCCGACCTCTACCACGCGGTGCAGGCGACGTTGATCCCGCGGCTGCCGCTGACGCCCGTGCTCGCACCCGCGCTCGCGGCCGGCCTGCTGGACTGAGCCGGACCGCGGCCGCCCGGACGGCGGCGGGCCGTCAGGGCAGCAGCAGCACCTTGCCGAACACGTCGCCGCGCTCGAGGAGCTCGTGCGCGCGGGCGGCCTCGGTCAGCGGCAGGCGCTCCTGCACCACCGGCCGCACCCGGCCGTCGAGCACGAGCGGCCACACGTGCTCCCGCACGTCCCGCACGATCCGCGTCTTCTGCGCGGCCGGGCGGTCCCGCAGCGTCGTCGCGACCACCGAGCCGCGCCGTGCCATGAGCGTCGGCAGGTCGAGCTCGCCGCGCGCGCCCTGCTGCAGGCCGATGACCACGAGGCGCCCGCCCTCGGCGAGCAGCCGGACGTTGTCGCCGAGCGCGCGACCGCCCAGCACGTCGAGCACGACGTCCACGCCCCGCCCGTCCGTCGTGCCCTGCACCACCTCACGCACGTCCTGCGTGCGGTGGTCCACGACCACGTCCGCCCCGAGCGCGGCCACGCGCGCGCACCGCTCGGCGCCGCCCGCCGTCGCGACCACGCGGTGCCCGAGCGCGTGCAGGACCTGCACCGCGACCGAGCCCACGCCGCCCGACCCGCCGTGCACGAGCACCGTCTCGCCGGGCGCGAGGTGCGCGGCCCGCATGTTCGACCACAGCGTCGCGACGGCCTCGGGGAGCCCCGCCGCGTCGACGAGCGAGAGGGCCGACGTGACCGGGAGCACGTGCGTCGCGTCCACGACCACCCGTTCGGCGTAGCCCCCGCCCGCGAGCAGCGCGGCGACCCGGTCCCCGACCTGCGGGGCCGCGGCGGGGTGCGGTCCACCGCCGCCGGCGTCGGGCGTCGACGCGGACGCTCCCACCGCGACGACGGTGCCCGCGACCTCGAGCCCCGGCCACGGCGGCGCACCGGGTGGCGAGGGGTAGTGGCCCGCCCGTTGCAGCAGGTCAGCGCGGTTCACGCCCGCGGCGGCGACGTCGACGAGCAGCTGACCCGGCCCCGGCTCGGGGTCGGGCACCTGCGCGAGGCGCAACGCCTGCGGGCCACCGGGGGATTCGACCAGGACGGCACGCACCGTCGCACGGTAGGCCGACGGGGTGGGCGGAGACCCGCAGGCGCGCCGCGGGCACGACCCGGGGGTGCCCGATTCGCGACGAACGTGGCGTATCGGTACGGGTGACGTCCGTGGCAAACTCTGGCGGCGGGCTAATGGTCCGGTGTTCAGGTACCGATGAAGCGCAGACGGCAGTCACCTGCGGTGACCGCGTTGCGGGCGCGAGCGGTATCCCGCGTGAGCGTCCGGCGTCGGGCGAAAGGGAAGGATCGACATGCTGCGACGGCTCGGAATCCGTGCCAAGGTCCTGGCGGTCCTCGCCGTGCCCATGATCGTCCTGCTCCTCGCGGGCACCTACATCTCCTACGGCGCGATCCAGGACCTGCGCTACGCCCGAGCCACGCAGAACGTCGTCCGCACGCTCGACGTCATGTCCCCGGTGTCCGCCGCCCTCCAGCAGGAGCGGATCGTCTCGCTGACCGACGGGTCGCCCGAGCAGATCGCCGCCGCCCGCGAGGCGACGGACCAGGCGCTCGCCGCCGCGCGCGAGGTCACGCAGGACATCGACCTGTCGCAGTTCCCCGCCGCGGTCGTCCGCGACTTCCAGGACCAGCAGAAGACCTACGCGAGCGGGCTGCAGCAGGTCCGCGACCGCGTCGACAACCAGACGCAGCGCGCGATCCTCCGCAACGGCTTCCAGGACATCGTCGACGGCCAGGACCACGTCGTGGAGGGTGTCGCGAACTCGCTGCGCGACCGCGACCTCGCCACCTACGTACGCGCCAACCGTGAGGTCGCGCTCCTCGTCGACGCGCTCGTCAACGAGTACATCACCGGTGTCGAGCTCAAGACGGCCCCGGTCGACAGCCCCGTCGCCGCGCGGACCTTCGCCGACCAGGTGACGGCCACCGAGCTCGCCCGCGAGCGTGCGCGCACCGCGATCGGCGACCTGCGCCTCGACGGCGTGGCCATCAGCACCGGTGACCCGAACGCCGCCGTGCGCTCGATGCGCGCGCTGCTCACCCAGGGCACGCTGTCGGCCTTCGCCTCGGTCGACCTCGAGCAGTGGTCGGCCGAGACGACGAGCCAGTTCACCGCGCTCGCCTCGATCAACCAGGCCGTCATCCAGCAGGCCACCGACACGGCCTCCGCCGCGGCCTCCGCCGCGCGCGACACCGCGGTCGTCACGGTCGGCATCGCGATCGCGGCCCTCGTCGCGTCCTTCCTGCTCGCCATCACCGTCGCCCGCTCGATCGTCGTCCCGCTGCGCCGCCTCACCGGTGCGGCCGCCGACGTCCGCGAGCAGCTGCCGCGCCTCGTCGAGCAGGTCGCGACTCCCGGTGAGGGGCCGGAGATCACGCTCGCCCCGATCCCCGTGCGCTCCAACGACGAGGTCGGCCGCCTCGCGCAGGCCTTCAACGCGGTGAACGCCACGACCGTGCAGGTCGCCCAGGAGCAGGCGGCGCTGCGCGGCTCGATCGCGGAGATGTTCGTCAACGTCGCGCGCCGCGACCAGGTGCTCCTCAACCGCCAGCTGTCGTTCATCGACTCGCTGGAGCGCGCCGAGGAGGACCCGGGCACGCTGGCGAACCTGTTCCGCCTCGACCACCTCGCGACCCGGATGCGCCGCAACGCCGAGTCGCTGCTGGTGCTCGCCGGCATCGACTCGGGCCGTCGCCTGCGTGACGCGATGCCTTTGTCCGACGTCATCCGGACCGCGTCCTCCGAGATCGAGCAGTACGACCGCGTGGAGCTCGACCTGCAGGTCGACCCGCACATGCTCGGCTTCAACGCGCTCTCGGCCGCCCACCTCATCGCCGAGCTCCTCGAGAACGCCACCGTGTTCTCCGAGCCCGAGACGCCCGTCGTCGTCACCACCGGCATCACCGGCGGCTCCGTGATCGTGCGGATCACCGACCAGGGCCTGGGCATGACGGACGCCGAGATCGAGGCCGCGAACACCAAGATCGTGTCCGTCTCCGCCGGTGACGCGCTGGGTGCCCAGCGACTCGGCCTGTTCGTCGTCGGCCGCCTCGCGCAGCGCCTGGGCGCCGAGGTCACGCTCCGCAAGCGGGTCGGCGGCACCGGCACCGAGGCGTTCGTCCGGTTCCCCAACACGCTGTTCTCCGCGAACGAGGTCAACGCCTACGGCGCGCCGCCCGCGGCGCAGGTCCAGGCCCCGACGGCGCAGCAGATCGAGGCGCCCGCGGTCCGCGAGGTGGACCTTGCGCAGCTCACCGACGGCCAGACCGACCTGGGCCTGCCGCGGCGACGTCGGGGCGACGAGGCCGGCGCCGCGCCGCTGCCGACCGCGCCCGCCGCGGCAC
>JAEYNO010000281.1 GCA_023412515.1 Actinomycetes bacterium | reverse complement strand
GGCTCGTGGTGGTGCGCGAGCTGTGGCGCATGGCGACGGACCTGCGCGCGCACCCGCCGACGACGCCGACGCTGCCCGCGGGCGTCGAGGTGCGGACGTTCGTGCCGGGGCAGGACGAGGAGGCGTGGCGGCGGGTCAACGCGCGCGCGTTCGCGCACCACCCCGAGCAGGGCCGCATGACGTCGGCGGACCTGCGGGCGCGCGAGGCCGAGCCGTGGTTCGACCCCGCGGGCTTCCTGCTCGCCGAGCGCGACGGTCAGCTGCTGGGCTCGGTCTGGACCAAGGTGCACCCCGCGGGCGAGGCGCCGGACGGCGCGCCCGACGAGGAGGTCGGCGAGATCTACGTCGTCGGCGTCGACCCCGACGCGCAGGGCCTGGGCATGGGGCGTGCGCTCACGGCGCTCGGCCTGGTACACCTCGCGGGCCGCGGCCTGCGGACGGTGATCCTCTACACGGGCGCGGAGAACACGGTCGCGATCCACACGTACCGGCGTGCGGGCTTCGAGCGCACCGCCGTCGACGTGATGTTCGGCCCGGACCCGGGCAGCCCGCCGCGCGGCGTCCCCGCCGTCGCCGAGAAGGCCGCCGCGCAGCGCGACGGGCGGGCGACCACGAGGTGAACGGCGAGCAGACGCCGAGTTCACCGGACGGTGCCACGATGGGCACATGACCGACGCCCCCGCGATGGACCCCGCGCTGGCAGAGCGCATCGCCGAGCACGTGGAGACCCCCGACGCGGCGCCGCAGCCCGTCGACGAGGCCCTGCCGGACGACCGGTTCCTCGACCGCGAGCTGTCGTGGCTCGCGTTCAACCAGCGCGTGCTCGAGCTCGCGGAGGACGCGGACCTGCCGCTGCTGGAGCGCGTGCGGTTCCTGGCGATCTTCGCCTCGAACCTCGACGAGTTCTTCATGGTGCGCGTCGCGGGCCTCAAGCGGCGCATCGCGACGGGCATCGCGGTCACGGCGGCGTCGGGGCTGTCGCCGCGCCAGGTGCTCGAGGCGATCAGCGAGCGCGCGCACGAGCTCATGGAGCGGCACGCGCGGGTCTTCGCGCAGGACGTGCAGCCCGCGCTCGCGGCCGAGGGCATCACGATCGTGCGCTGGGACGACCTGGGCGACGGCGAGCAGGACCGCCTGCACAAGTTCTTCCGCCGGCAGATCTTCCCGGTCCTGACGCCGCTCGCGGTGGACCCCGCGCACCCGTTCCCCTACATCTCGGGGCTGTCGCTCAACCTCGCGGTGAGCGTCGTCAACCCCGCGAGCGGCAAGGAGCACTTCGCGCGCGTCAAGGTGCCGCCGCTGCTGCCGCGGTACATCGCGGTGGACGCGTCCGGCCGGCCGTCGGCGCCCGACCACGCGACGGCAGCGCCCGAGCGCGGGCCGATGTCGTTCGTGCCGGTCGAGGACGTCATCGCCCAGCACCTCGACGCGCTGTTCCCCGGCATGGAGGTCCGCGAGTTCCACACGTTCCGCGTCACGCGCAACGAGGACGTGGAGGTCGAGGAGGACGACGCCGAGAACCTGCTCAAGGCCATGGAGAAGGAGCTGCTGCGGCGGCGGTTCGGGCCGCCCGTGCGCCTCGAGCTCGCCGAGGGCATCAGCCCGCGCGTGCGCAAGCTCCTGGTCCGCGAGCTCGGCATGTCCGAGGACGACGTGTACGAGCTGCCCGCGCCGCTCGACCACACGGGCCTCAACCTCGTGGCCGACCTCGACCGGCCCGAGCTGCAGTTCCCGAAGTTCGTGCCCGCGACGCACCGCCACCTCGCCGAGGTCGAGTCGGCGACGCCGACCGACGTGTTCGCGGCGATCCGGGCGCGCGACATCCTGCTGCACCACCCGTACGACTCGTTCTCGACGTCCGTGCAGACGTTCCTCGAGCAGGCCGCGGCCGACCCGAAGGTCCTCGCGATCAAGCAGACCCTGTACCGGACCTCGGGCGACTCCCCGATCGTCGACGCGCTGATCGACGCCGCCGAGGCGGGCAAGCAGGTGCTCGCCCTGGTGGAGATCAAGGCCCGGTTCGACGAGCAGGCCAACATCGAGTGGGCGCGCAAGCTCGAGCAGGCGGGCGTGCACGTGGTCTACGGCATCGTCGGCCTCAAGACGCACGCGAAGCTGTCGGTCGTGGTGCGCCAGGAGTCCGACGGGCTGCGCCGGTACTGCCACGTCGGCACCGGCAACTACAACCCGAAGACCGCCCGCCTCTACACGGACCTCGGGCTGCTGACGTGCGACCCGGACGTCGGGCAGGACCTCACGCGGCTGTTCAACCAGCTCTCGGGGTACGCGCCGAAGTCGCGGTTCCACCGGCTGCTGGTCGCGCCGCGCTCGGTGCGGTCCGGGCTGATCGAGCGCATCGACAGGGAGGCGCGGGCGGCGCGCGAGGGCCGCCCGGCGTGGATCAAGATCAAGGTGAACTCGATGGTCGACGAAGAGACCATCGACGCCCTGTACCGCGCGTCGCAGGCCGGCGTGCCCGTGGACCTGTGCGTGCGCGGCATCTGCGCGCTGCGCCCGGGCGTACCGGGCCTGTCGGAGCCGGTGCGGGTGCGCTCGATCCTCGGCCGGTTCCTGGAGCACGCCCGGGTGTTCGCGTTCGCGGCGGACGACGGCGTAACCGCGGAGGTCGCCGACACGGGCCGCGACGCCGGCGGCGACCGCCTGCCCGGGCCGGAGGTGTACATCGGGTCCGCCGACCTCATGCACCGCAACCTGGACCGCCGGGTCGAGGCGCTCGTCCGCCTGGCGGACCCCGACCAGATCGCGGAGCTCGTGGACCTGCTGGACGAGTCGATGGACGACGGCACGTCGTCGTGGCACCTCGGCCCCGACGGCGTGTGGACGCGGCACGCCACCGGGGAGGACGGCCCGCTGCGGGACCTGCAGTCGGTGCTCATCTACCGGCAGCGCCGGCGCCTCGGCGGCGCCCGATGAGGACGGCCCGGTGAGGGCGGTCCCCGTCGTCGAGGCCGCGGGCGCGCTGGTGTGGCGCGTGCGGCAGGGGCGCCTGCAGGTCGTGCTCGTGCACCGGCCCCGGTACAAGGACTGGTCCTGGCCGAAGGGCAAGCTCGAGCCCGGCGAGCACGTCACGACCGCCGCGGTCCGCGAGGTCGAGGAGGAGGCCGGGCTCGAGATCGTGCTCGGCCGCCCCCTGCCCGGCCTCGAGTACCCGCTGTCCGACGGCCGCCGCAAGCGCGTGCACTACTGGTCCGCGCAGGTCGCCGGACGCCCGGACCGCCCCGCGGTGCACGCCCGGCCGCCGGCCGAGCACGCGTCGGCGGACGAGATCGACCGGGTGCGCTGGGTGGACGCCGACGTGGCGCGCCGGCGCCTGACCCGCGAGGACGACCGGATCCCGCTCGACGCCCTGGTCAAGGA
>JAEYNO010000518.1 GCA_023412515.1 Actinomycetes bacterium | reverse complement strand
ACCCGCGTGCCCGCGCCCGTGACGGACGCCCCGTGACCGCGACCGGCGTGCACGTGCCCGCCGGAGCGCGGCTCGTGCTCGCGACGCACAACGCGCACAAGGTCGGCGAGCTGCGCGCGATCCTCGCGCCGGCGCTGCCCGGCCTGGACCCGGCCGCCGTGGTCGGTGCGCGCGACGTGCACGCGCCCGAGCCCGTCGAGGACGGCGTGACTTTCGAGCAGAACGCGCTGATCAAGGCGCGCGCGCTCGCGGCGGCGACGGGGCTGCCCGCGGTCGCCGACGACTCGGGCCTCAGTGTCGACGTCCTGGGCGGCGCGCCCGGCATCTTCTCGGCGCGGTGGGCCGGGCGGCACGGCGACGACGCGGCCAACCTCGCGCTGCTCCTGGCGCAGCTCGCGGACATCGCACCCGAGCACCGGGCCGCGCGGTTCGTGTGCGCGGCGGCGCTCGTGACGCCCGACGGCGTCGAGCACGTCGAGGTCGGCACGCTCGAGGGCACGCTCGCGGCGGCGCCGCGCGGCGCTCACGGGTTCGGCTACGACCCTGTGCTGGTGCCGCTGGGCGACACGCGCACGTGTGCCGAGCTCACCGCCGACGAGAAGAACGCGATCAGCCACCGCGGGCAGGCGTTCCGCGCGCTCGTGCCGCACGTGGTGGCCGCGCTGGGCTCGTGAGCGCGCCGGCCGCCCCGCAGGTCGGCGCCGTGCAGCTGGTCGCCGACGCCGTCACGTTCGGCTACCCGGGCCGCCCCGTGCTCGACGCCCTCGACCTCACGGTGTCCGCCGGCGACCGCATCGGGCTCGTCGGTGAGAACGGTGCGGGCAAGTCCACGCTGCTGGGCGTGCTCGCGGGACGGCTCGTGCCGCAGTCGGGCGACGTGCGCCGCCAGGGGACGCTCGCGGTGGTCGAGCAGGACCTCGCGGTCGCGCCCGGTGACACGGTGGGCACGCTGATCGACGCCACGGCCGCGGCGACCCGTGCGGCGGCCGCGGACCTGCAGACCGTCATCGACGCGTTCGACCACGCCGGCGGCGACGTCGCGGCGCTGTCGGCCGCGATCGCGCGGTACGAGCACCTCGCGGCCTGGGACGTCGACCGCCGCGTCGACGAGGGGCTGTCGCGCCTGCACGCCCCCCGTGACCGCGACCGGCCGCTCGTCGAGCTCAGCGTCGGCGAGCGCTACCGCGTGCGGCTCGCGTGCCGCCTCGCCGAGCGCGCCGACCTCCTGCTGCTCGACGAGCCGACGAACCACCTCGACGCGGCGGGCGTCGATCACCTCACGGCGCAGCTGCGCACGTGGACGGGTGGGCTCGTGATCGTCACGCACGACCGCCGACTCCTCGACGACGTGATGACCGCGATCCTCGACATGGACCCGTCGATGGACGGCCGCCCCGTGCTGTACGGCGCCGCGCGGTACGCGGACTACCGGTTCGCCCGCGACCAGATGCTGCGCCGGTGGCGTGCCCGCTACCGCGGCGAGCGCAAGCGCGCGCTGCAGCTCGCGCAGCGCCTCGACGCGTCGTACGAGGGCCTGTCGGACGAGTGGCGGCCTCCCAAGGGCTCGCAGAAGCACCGCCGCGGCACGCGTGCCCGGCAGCACGTCAAGGCCGCCGACCGGCTGATCGAGCGGCTCGAGGCGCAGGCCGTCGAGGTCCCGGTGCCGCCGCCCGCGCTGAGCTTCCCCGACCTGCCGTCGGTGCCCACCGACTACGCGGGCGGTCCGCTGCTGGAGGTGCGCGCGCCGCGCGTCGACGGCCGGCTCGACCTGCCCGGGCGGCGCGTCGACGTCATGCCCGCGGGTCGGCTGCTCGTCACGGGCGCGAACGGCGCCGGGAAGTCGACGCTGCTCGCGGCGCTCACGGGGCGCCTCGGGCTCGACCGCGGCACGCGCACGGTCGCCCCGGGCGTCCGGCTGGGCGTCCTCGCGCAGGAGGGTCCGGGGGAACGGCTCGCCGCCCCCGACGGCGCACCGCCCACGGCCTTCGACGCGTACGCGCGGCACGCGCTCGACCTGCTCCACGCGGGTGCGCTCGACCCCGACGCGCTCGTGCCCGTCGCCGCGCTGGGCCTGCTGACCGAGGCGGACCTCGACCGCCCGCTGCGCGAGCTGTCCGTGGGTCAGCGCCGCCGGTTCGACCTGGCCTGCGCGCTGCTCGCGGCCCCGCACGTGCTGGTGCTCGACGAGCCGACCAACCACCTGTCGGTCGGGCTGGTCGACGAGCTCACGGTCGCGCTTCGGGCGACGTCGGCGGCCGTCGTCGTCGCGACGCACGACCGGCAGCTGCGCGCCGACCTCGCGGACTGGCCGCACCTGGACCTGGCGGGCTGACAGGCCGCACGGGCGCCGACGACGGGTGCGTGGCGACGGGTGCGTCGGCGCCGGGAGCGCCAGCAGGGGTCGTCGTCAGCGCGGCGCGGCCGGCAGCCGGCGCTCGAGCGCCCACAGCGCGGGGCCGAGCAGCGCGCCGCCGACCATCACGGCGAGCGCCGCGAGCAGCGCCCTCCCCGTCCCGAGCGCCGAAGCGTCGAGGAACGGGTAGGGGTACCAGCCCGTGGCAGCCCCGTGCACGAACGTGTACATCAGCCAGACGGCGGGCAGCACGAGCGCGGCCGCGCACGTCGTAAGCCGTACGCGCGGACGCGGCCCGGCGACGAGCCACGCGAGCACGGCCCCGACGGGCACGACGGTGTGCAGCAGCAGGTTCGCGGCCTGCCCGGCCGCGGTGATCGGCGCGTACCCGCTGAGCAGCGCGTGGTAGATCGCGAACGTCACGACGATGAACAGCACCGAGTCGAGCCGTAGGGCTCGGAACAGCGCGCCGTCGTGCCGCGGACGGGCCGCGAGCAGCACCGACACCCCGAGCACGAGCACGTTGGACCAGATCGTGAAGTAGCTGAACAGCAGCACGAGGTCGCCGTCGGGGGAGGTCAGCGCACGGCCCACCTCGAGGCCGACGCCGGCGAGCGCGCACGCCGCCACCACCGCGTGCAGCACGCGGGCCGTCGTGGTGCCGACCCCCCACGCCGCCTGCGCGGGGTCGTGCGTCACGGCAGCCGGCCGACCCAGGCCATCGCCTGCCGCAGCAGCAGGCCCTGGCCGCCGTTCATCTCGACCTGCACGGCCTCGGTGCACGCCTCCTCGGGCGTGAGCCACGCGAGGTCGAGCGCGTCCTGCTGCGGGCGGCAGTCGCCGGCGACGGGCACGACGTACGCGAGGGACACCGCGTGCTGGCGCGGGTCGTGGTACGGCGTCACGCCCGGGGTCGGGAAGTACTCCGCGACCGTGAACGGCTGCGGCGACGCGGGCACGTGCGGCAGGGCGACCGGTCCGAGGTCCTTCTCGATGTGCCGCAGCAGCGCGTCGCGCACCCGCTCGTGGTACATCACGCGGCCCGAGACGAGCGCACGCGACATCACGCCCTCGGGCGTCACGCGCAGCAGCAGGCCGACCGCGACGACGTCGCCCGACTCGTCGACGCGCACGGGCACCGCGTCGACGTAGAGGATCGGCAGCTGGGCGCGGGCCGTCGCGATCTCGTCGCGGGACAGCCACCCGGCGGGGCGCTCGGGACCAGGGGGGAACTCGGCGGACGCGGTCACCGTGCAGTTGTACCCCGTCGCCGCCCGGTCGGCCGCATCGCCCCGCGGGAATACCGGTGGTCCGTGCGGCGCTGAACCTGGCGAACCCCGTCAGGATGGAGACAGACCCGATGGCCACCACCACGCTGACCGCGAACACGATCGCCGACACGATCAAGGACAACGAGATCGTCCTGGTCGACTTCTGGGCGTCCTGGTGCGGCCCGTGCCGCCAGTTCGCGCCCGTGTTCGAGGCGTCGAGCGAGACGCACCCCGACATCGTGCACGCGAAGATCGACACCGAGGCCGAGCAGCAGCTCGCCGCCGAGCTCCAGATCACCTCGATCCCGACGCTGATGGCGTTCCGCGACGGCGTCCTGGTGTTCAACCAGGCCGGTGCGCTGCCCGCGCCCGCGCTCGAGCAGGTCGTCGCCGCCGTCAAGGAGCTCGACATGGACGACGTGCGCAGCAAGATCGCGGAGCGCCAGGCCCAGGCCTGACACGCGCGCCGAAGCGCCGACGGGGCGCCCACCGACCGGTGGGCGCCCCGTCGCGCGTCCGGCCCGCGGGCCGCTCGTCGCGGGCCTCAGGGGGTGACGTCGGACGACGCCGCCGCGCGCGCCGCGAGACGCGCGAGCAGACGGTCACCCCCTGCGCCGTACCGGTCCGCGAAGTCCCGGGCGACGTCGGCGTCCTGCAGCAGCGCGAACGTGCGCTCGTCGAGGTCCGGGTCGGCGTCGTCGGCGGAGTGCAGCCACACCCACAGCTCGTGCCCCGCGGCGTCGCGCAGCTCACGCTCGTCCCGGAGCCGTCGCAGCGCCGCCACGACCCGGTCCTCGTAGTCGCGGCCGAGCTGCGCGTACGCGTCGTCGTCGAGCTCGGTGCCGGTGCCGTCCAACGCCGCGCGCGTGCCCGACAGCTCCCACAGCTCGCTCGTGACGCGTCCGGGCGCGACGTCGTCGGGGTCCTCGGCGGTCAGGGGCCACTCCGAGGCCGACCACGCGGACGCCGCGCGGTCCTCGCTCGGTCCCGGCAGCGCCGCGAGCCACGTCGTCCCGGCCCCGGCGACGAAGAACCCGGTGAGGTCCTCGACCATGCCGCACGCCACGAGCGCGAGGGACGCGTCGGCCTCCCGGAGGCGGGCGACCGCGGCGCGGAGGGTCGTGAGGATCGCGGCGTCGAGCCGGGAGAGGTCGTGCACGCCTCGACCGTAGCCGCGCGCGAGGGCGGACGTCTCGTAGGCGTCACGGACGGCCGGTGGTGCGGGAGACGGGAGTCGAACCCGCACGCCCTTCCGGGCACCAGGACCTAAACCTGGCGTGGCTGCCGTTTCACCACTCCCGCGCGCTGCGAGTCTGGCACGCGCCGACCCGCCGCGTGGCGTCAGGCCGCGTCGATGCCGAGGTCGCGCCGCAGCTTCGCGACGTGCCCGGTGGCGCGCACGTTGTACTGCGCGAGCGCGACCTTGCCGTCGGGGTCCACCACGACGGTCGAGCGGATCACGCCCGTGTACGTCCGGCCGTAGTTCTTCTTCTCGCCCCACGCGCCCCACGCCTCGAGGGCCGTGTGCTCGGTGTCCGACAGCAGCGGGAACGTCAGGGACTCGTCCTGCGCGAACCGCGCGAGCTTCTCGACCGGGTCGGGGGAGACGCCGACGACCTCGTACCCGGCGCCCTGCAGCGACGCGAGCGAGTCCCGGAAGTCGCACGCCTGCGTCGTGCAGCCCGGCGTCGCCGCGGCGGGGTAGAAGTACACGACGACCGAGCGTCCGCGCAGGTCGGCGAGCGAGACGGTGCCGCCCGTCGCGCTGGGGAGGGTCAGGTCGGGTGCGGTGTCACCGACGGCGAGACGAGGCACTGTCACTCCTGCGGGTCGGGGCTGGGGACGACGTGCGTCAGCCTACGGCGCGTGCGGGGTAGCGTCGGCGGCGTGACTGCGCGCGACACCTCCCGGCCCACGAGCGCGGGCGACCTCCCGCTGCGGATGCTCAACGACCGGCTGCTCGTCGAGCTCGACGACGAGGCGGCCGAGCGGCGCACGGGCGCCGGCATCCTCATCCCGTCGACCGCGGCGATGGGCAAGCGCCTCGCGTGGGCGACGGTCGTCGCCGCCGGGCAGCACGTGCGGCAGGTCGAGGTGGGCGACCGCGTGCTGTTCGACCCCGAGGACCGCGCCGAGGTCGAGCTTACGGGGCGGACGTACCTGCTGCTGCGCGAGAAGGACGTGCACGGCGTCGCCGACCCGCGCGCGGGCGGCGAGGGCACGGGCCTGTACCTGTGACGGCGAGGCGCTGACGACCCGGCGTCCTGCGACGTCGGCGCGCGGGCGGCCGACGCCCGCGGGGTGCCGCGACGTCCGCTTCTCGGGCCGGTCGGCGGGCGCGTCTGCGTGGACGTGACCGACGCGACGTGTGAAACGTTCGTGAGAACTCGCCCTGGGGGTCTTTCCTCACGTGTCGGACGTTCCGATGCCGCACCATGGGAAGGGGGCATCCACGGCGGGGACAGGACGAGGTGGACGGATGGACGGACGTGACGGCGGTGCCCCCGGCACCGGTGCGACGGAGCTGCCCGACGGCGACGAGCCGGTGGTGGTGGCGGGCGTGGACGCCGCGCGGCACGCGCAGGAGCTGCTGGCCGAGCACGTGCCGCTCGCGCTGATCGCCGACCTCCTGACACCCACGGGTGACACGTCGGCCGAGATCCTCGCGGCGGAGGGCCTGCCCGAGGACGCCTGGTGGGAGCCGCGCGAGGGCGGCGACGCGTCGCACGCGTGAGTGTCGTCACACGACGGCCCGTGGAGACGGTTCCGGTTCGCTCGCACGGCCCCGGTCCTGCTAATCTCTACGAGCCGCGCGCCTCTAGCTCAATTGGCAGAGCAGCTGACTCTTAATCAGCGGGTTCAGGGTTCAAGTCCCTGGGGGCGTACCAGCACTCAGCCCCGTCGGACGTCGTCCGACGGGGCTGAGTCGTTCCTGCGCGCGTCGTCTCAGGACGACGCGCAGGGTGGGCCACGCGTGACGCTCGTCACTCGCCGACGGCGCCGTCGATCCGCTCGCGCAGCAGGTCGGCGTGCCCGTTGTGCCGCGCGTACTCCTGCACGACCTTCGCGACGTGCCAGCCCACGCTGCGGCTGCCGCCGGGCACCGGCGCGCCGAGGTCCGCGTTCTCGGCGAGCAACCGGTCGGCGAGCGTGCGGTGCTCGTGCCACTGGGCGATCGACTCGTCGACCATGGACGGTGTCAGGTCGTCCACGTCGCCGTCGGGCGACTCCTCCGTGCAGTACAGCAGCGGCGCGGGCGACCCGCTCAGGGCGCCGACGAGGTAGTGCCGCTCCATCTCGGTGAGGTGCCGGACCAGCCCCAGCAGGCTCAGCGTGGACGGCTCGACGGAGCGGCGCACGAGCGCGTCGTCGTCGAGGCCGGCGCACTTCGCGGCCAGCGCGTCGCGGTGGAACGCGAGCCAGCCGAGCAGGAGGGCGTCGAGGGGACCGTCGGTGGGTTCGGGTGCACGTGCCATGCGTCCACCCTGGCAGCGGGCGTGCGCCGGCGCGCGCCCGACGCCGGCCCCGACGAGCCTCGCCGGGCGGGCCGGCCCCGCACGCGCCACGATGGGCTCGGTCGAGAGGGACGGAGGAGCCGTGGACGACGCGCGCGAGTTCGACGTGGTGGTGCTGGGTGCCGGGGCGGTGGGCGAGAACGTGGCCGACCGTGCGTCGCGGACCGGGCTGGACGTGGCGGTGGTCGAGGGTGCCCTGGTGGGCGGCGAGTGCTCCTACTGGGCGTGCATGCCGTCGAAGGCGCTGCTGCGGCCGGGTGACGCGCTCGCGGCCGCCCGTGCCGTGCCAGGTGCCGACACGGCCGTGACCGGGCCGGTCGACGTCAGCGCCGTCCTCGCGCGTCGTGACGAGGTCGCCGCGCACTGGGACGACGCCGGGCAGGTGGCCTGGGTCGAGGGTGCGGGCCTCACGCTGGTGCGCGGGCACGCGCGGTTCACCGGGCCGCGCCGGCTCGTCGTCACGACGTCGGACGGCGACGTCACCGTGACGGCCCGGAACGCGGTCGTGGTCGCGACAGGTTCCGTCGCCGCGGTGCCCCCGGTGCTGCGCGACGTGCGGCCCTGGACGAGCCGCGAGGCGACGTCCGCGCACGTCGTGCCGCGGCGGCTCGCCGTGGTGGGCGGGGGCGTCGTGGCCACCGAGATGGCGACGGCCTTCGCCGACCTCGGCGCCGAGGTGACCGTGCTCGTGCGCGGTGAGCGGCTGCTGCCGTCCGCCGAGCCGTTCGCGGGGGAGGCCGTGCTGCGCAGCCTCGTCGACCGCGGCGTGCGGGTGTCCCTCGGCGCGCAGGTGACGTCCGCCACGCGCGACGACGACGGCGTGCACCTCGTGGTCGAGCGGGTGTCCGGCGCCGACGACGGCGTCGGCGCCGCCGCACCCGAGACCCTCACGGTCGACGAGGTGCTGGCGGCCACGGGTCGACGCCCCGCGACCGAGGACCTGGGGCTGGAGGCTCTCGGGCTGCGGCCGGGTGACGCGCTCGACGTCGACGACGCGCTCCAGGTGCGGGGCGTCGACGGCGGGTGGCTGTTCGCGGCCGGCGACGTCACGGGCCGCACGGCCACGACCCACCAGGGCAAGTACGACGCGCGGGTCGTCGGCGACGTCGTGGCGGCGCGGTTCGACCCGCGCTCGAGCACGGACGTCGAGGACGCCACGGTCCCCGGCGGCGAGCCGCTGTCCCGCGCGGCGGAGACCGCCGCGGGGGACTGGAGCCGGTACCGCGCGACCGCGGACCACGCCGCCGTGCCGCAGGTGGTCTTCACCCGGCCGCAGGTCGCGTGGGTCGGGCGCACCGAGGCGCAGGCGCGCGCCGCCGGCCTCGACGTCGCCGTCGTCGCCTACGAGCTCGGCGACCTCGCGGGCGCCACGGTGACGGCGGCCGACTACCGCGGGCGCGCGCAGCTCGTCGTCGACCGCGCGCGGGACGTCGTCGTCGGGGCCACGTTCGTGGGGCCGGACGTCGCGGACATGCTGCACGCCGCGACCGTCGCGGTGGTGGGGGAGGTGCCGCTGTCGCGGTTGTGGCACGCGGTGCCGTCCTACCCGACCCTCAGCGAGGTGTGGCTGCGCCTGCTGGAGACCGCCGGACGCTGAGGCGCGGGCGCCGCCGGGTGAGGGCCCTGCCGGCTGAGTGCCCTGCCGGGCCCCGCACGCCGACGGCGCAGCACCGCGGTGAGCGGTGCCGCGCCGTCGTGCGTCGCGCGAGCCGGCGTCAGGCGTCCGAGGCGAGCGACCCGTCCGACGAGGTCACGAGCCCGAGCGTCGCGTCGCCCTGCCGCACGGCCTGCCCGATGAGGGCGAAGTCGAACGACTTGAACTCGCCGATCTCGAGGCCGTAGGTGTCCTCGAGGCCGATCTGGCAGAACGGGCGCTCGGGGCACTCGGGCGGTCCCGCGAGGACGATGCCGCCGCACGCCGCCGCGAGGTCGGACAGGGTCGTGAGGTCGTGCTCCTGCGCGAACTCGGCCGTGACGGCGAACGCGTTCTGGTCCTGCGCGGCGGACGCCTCGCCGACCACGAGACCGCTCTGCTCGGCGAGCGGCGCGAGCGCGGCGACCGTCTCGTCGACGTCGCTCGACGCGACCGACGGCGCGTCGGCGCCGTTGACCTGCCCGTTGAGGAACGTCGCGAGCGTGGCGGCGTACTCCGGCACGACCGCGAGCTCGCCGGACTGCAGCGCGGGCAGGTAGGTCTCGCGCGCGCCGATGGTCTGCGCCTGGGCGTCGAACCCGGCGCTGCGCAGCACTGCCGCGTAGATCTCGGCGAGCGTGATGCTCTCGGAGAAGTTCGCGGCACCGACCGTGAGGCTCGTGCCCGTGCCCACCGACGCGTCGGTCGCGGCGAGGTCGTTGTCGGTGACGTACTCGGTCGCGACCTCGCTCGACGTGCGGCGGTCCACGTCGACGGCCTTGTTCAGGGCGATGAGCCCGTCGGTGTCCATCGACGCCGAGACCTTGTCGAGCAGCTCGAGGACCTGCGGGTGGTCGGACGCGACCTGCGCGTTGACCGCCGGGATGACGTTGTCGGCGTTCTGCAGGCCCTTGTCGTCCTTCAGCACGACGAGGCTCTCGCCCGCGACGGGTTCGCACGCGGCGAGGCCGGAGCTGCTGGTGGGCTGGGTGGCCGCCTGGCCGCCGCCCGATCCGGGCGTGCCGCACGCGCCGAGCGCGAGGGTCGCGACGGCGAGGACGCCGAGCGTGCGGGTGCGCTGGCTGATGCGCATGGGGTTCTCCTGTCGTGGCGGTGCGGCCGCAGGTGGTGGGCCGTGCGGTGGTCGACCGGGCGCGGGGACCCGGCGCGGTGGGGTGGTCATGGCGCCGGCGCCGCACCGTTCGACGCCGCACCATTCGACCCGGTGGCCGGGGGTGCGGCAACCGGAGCGCGGCGGTGTCGGGGCGCGGAGGTGCGGGCGGCGGCCCGGTCGTCGGA
>JAEYNO010000359.1 GCA_023412515.1 Actinomycetes bacterium | reverse complement strand
GCCGACGCCGCGGCGCGCGTCCGGTCGGCTGCCGACGCGCTCGACGCCGCGGCCGCCGCGGCCGCACCCGTGACCCGCATGGCCAACCTCGCGGCCGGCACCGGCAGCGACAACGCGCACGCCCTCTCGCTCGCGACGTACGTGCTCGGCCGCCGGTTCGAGGACGTCGTCGCCGCCGCGAACGACCGGCTCGCCGTGATGTCCGACGGCCGCTACGAGCTCGTGCGCTCCGACGAGAAGGAGGACGTGCGCACGCGCACGACGGGCCTGTCGATGCGCGTCGTCGACCACCGCACCGAGCGCGCGCGCGACCCGCGCACGCTGTCCGGCGGCGAGACGTTCTACGTGTCGCTGTGCCTCGCCCTCGGCATGGCCGACGTCGTCACCGCCGAGGCCGGCGGCGTCGAGCTCGGCACGCTGTTCGTCGACGAGGGGTTCGGCGCGCTCGACCCGCACGTGCTCGACCAGGTGCTCGCCGAGCTCGGCCGGCTACGCAGCGGCGGGCGCGTCGTCGGCGTCGTCTCGCACGTCGAGGCGCTCAAGCAGGCGGTCGCCGACCGCATCGAGATCCGCCCCACGCCCGAGGGGCCGAGCACGCTGCGCGTCCTCGCGGGCTGACACCCGCGCGGCCCTCGGTGCTCGCGGCCCGCACCGCCGCTCGCGCCCCGCACCGCCGCTCGCGCCTCACCGCGTCCCGCCCCGCGCGTCACCACGTCCAGCCGCGCGCGGCGAGCTCGACCTCCTCACGGAAGCGTTCCTGCGCGTCGCCCAGGGCCGCGGGCCGGACCTCGACGCCCGCGAGCCCGCACGCCTCCGCGAGCAGCGCGTCGTACGCGAGCCGCGACGCGATGATCCGCTCGGCGCGGGCGTACGCGTGCACGTCGACCTCGAGCCTGCGCACGTGGTCCGCGACCGCGCCGAGCCGCTGCTGCACGCGCAGCGTCCGGAACGGGTCGTACGGCTCGGGCTCCGGGTGCCGCAGCCGGGCGGCCACCGCCTCGAGCCGCGCCGCCAGCCACGTGCGCCAGCGCGGCGGCTCGTCCGGCGACGGGAACAGCGACCAGACCCCGAGCAGCACGACGCTCGGTGCCACCGAGACCACCAGAAGCAGGAACCAGGTCATCGCGCGTCCTTGGTCGAAGCCCTGCCACGAGCCTAGGCAACCGCTGTGACGTGCGCCACAGGATGGCGCCGCCCCGGGTGCGCGGGCCGCGCGCCCCGCGACCTCCCGCGCCCGGGCGCCTACCGTGTGGGGCCGGGGCGCCGGCCCGCACGGGCCGGGCACGACGAGGACGGGGAGCCGATGGGAGCCAGAGGGGTCGTCGCGGGGGTCGTCGCGCTCGGACTCGTGGGCGTGGGCGCGTACGTCGGTGACCGGCTCGCGCGCGACGCCGCGCAGGAGCGCGCCGCGCAGGTCGTCACGCAGCAGCTCCAGGTCGACGGCGAGCCCGACGTGCGGATCGACGGGTTCCCGTTCCTCACGCAGCTGCTGGCGCGGTCGCTCGACGACGTCGGCGCGACCGCCGCGGGCGTGGTGTTCGAGGGCGTGCGCGCGACCGACGTCGTCCTCGACGCGACCGACGTGTCGCTCGAGTCCCCCTACCGGGTCGGGCACGCCCGCCTGGAGGCGACGTTGCCGCCGGAGTCGATCGAGCGCGCCGTCGCGGACCGCGCGAACCTCGTCGTGGACGTCACGGTCGACGGCGACGTGCTGCGCGCGTCCGGCCAGGTGCTCGGCGCACCGCTGACGGCCGGCCTCGTGCCGCGCGTCGAGGACGGCCGCCTGCTCGTCGACCTGCGCGACGTCACGCTCGGGGTCGGTGCGCTCCAGGTCGACCGCCTGCCCGACGCGGTCGCCGACCGGCTCACCGGGCTCGAGGTCCCGCTCGGGGGTCTGCCCGAGGGCGTGGTGCTCGAGAGCGTCGCGGTCGTGCGCGACGGCGTCCGGTTCGTCGCCGGCGGCACCGACGTCGTGCTGGAGCAGGCGCCGTGACGCGCACGCCGCTCGCGGCGGCCCCCGACGTCTCGGGCGTGGCCGACCTGTGGCAGCGCGTGACGACCGCGCAGCCCGCACCCGACCGCACGACGGTGCTCGTCGTCGGCGCCGCGGTGCTGATCGCGCTGCTCGTGCCCGGCGTGTGGCACCTGCTGCGCCACGGCCTGACGATCGTCCACGAGGCCGCGCACGCCGCGGTCGCGGTGCTGGTGGGCCGGCGGCTGTCCGGCATCCGCGTGCACTCCGACACGTCGGGGCTCACGGTCTCGCGCGGCAAGCCGCGCGGGCCGGGCATGGTGGCGACCGTCGCCGCCGGCTACCCCGGGCCCGCGCTGCTGGGCGTCGCGGCGGCGTGGCTGCTGTCCCGCGGGTACGCGCTGGGCGTGCTGTGGCTGCTGCTGGTCGTCGTGGTGCTCGTGCTGCTGCAGATCCGCAACTGGTACGGGCTGTGGGCGGTGCTGGTCAGCGGGGCCGTGCTCGTCGGCGTCACCGGGTGGGCGCCCGCGGGTGCGCAGACGGTCTTCGCCGCGGGGATCACGTGGTTCCTGCTGCTCGGTGCGCCGCGTGCCGTGCTCGAGATGCAGACGCAGCGCAGCCGCGTCGCACGGCGTGGCGGGCGCGACACCTCGGACGCCGGCCTGCTGGCCGGGCTCACCCACCTGCCGGCGGTCGTCTGGGTCGCGATCCTGCTGCTCGTGTGCCTGGCCGCGCTCGCCGCGGGGGGCGCGTGGCTGCTCGCGGCGTGGCCGACGGCCTGACCTGCGGCGTCACCCGTCGGTGGGACATGCGTGCGCGTCGGTGTGCACGGGGCGACATCGGCCCGACGTCCCACCGGACGCGCGTCCAGGTCTGCCACAGTGATGCGGTGAGCACAACACCGGACGACGAGGCCCGCCCGGCGCGCAACGAGTCGCTCTCGCTGCGACGTGCGCTCGCCCTGCTCGACGTGTGCGCGCAGGACTCCGACCCCGCGGGTCTCACGGCCGCCGAGATCGGCCGCCGGCTCGACGTCCACAAGTCCACCGTCCTGCGTCTCGCGGCGCCGCTGCTCGAGGCCGAGCTGCTGCGACGCGACGCGACGACCAGCAGGTTCCGCCTCGGGCCGGGCGCGCTGCGCCTGGGCCACGCGTACCTCGCGAGCCTCGACGTCGAGACCGTCGCGGCGGGCCCGCTCGACGACCTCGCGCGCACGAGCGGCTGCACCTCGATGCTCTCGGTGCCCGACGGGCTCCAGGTCCGGGTCGCCGGCCCGCGGCCCGCCCCCGGGGCCGCCCGGCGCGCGACGGGGCGTGTTACCCCGAGCCTGCCCCAGCACTGCACCGC
>JAEYNO010000335.1 GCA_023412515.1 Actinomycetes bacterium | reverse complement strand
GGCCAGCGCGAGGCGCGCGAGCCACAGCGCGGACAGCGCCGCGCCGAGCGTCGCGGCGGTCGTGACCGACCCGGCCCACGCGTCGGACCCCGAGAGCTCGACCGCGAGGAGCGACCCGACCGACACGATCGAGCCCGCGGCGACGCCGGACAGCACCTGCGCGAGCGCGAGCAGCCCGACCGTGCGGCGGCGCAGGCCCGTGGGTGCGGCCGTCGGGCTGGGCGGTGCCGGGGTGGGCGGTAGCGGGGCCACCGGGACCGCGTCGGCCGGCGGTGGTGGGGTCGGGTCGGCGGTCACGTCGGGAGCGTAACGAGGGGCGCGGCGTGCGGCCCCGGCCCCGGCCGCGGGCCCGTCGGGGTCGGGGAGAGGTCAGGTGCGCGCCGTGCCGGGCGTCGCCGTGCCGGCGTTCGTCGGGCCGCTGCCCGTCGCACCTTCGCCCGTCGCGCTGGCGTTCGCCGAGCCGCCGTCGGTCCCGTCCGTCGGGCTGCCGGTGGTGCTGCGCGCCGTGGGGCCCGCGGCCAGCGCCTCGGAGATCGTCGCGGCCTCCTGCGTGACCGTCTCGGGGTCGACGAGGTCCGCCGCCTGCTCGGCGAGCAGCGTGACCAGCGCGTCCAGGTGCTCCTGCGCGGCGCCGCCCGTCACAGCGCTCGCGGTGAGGTCGGCGAGCGCGTCGTCGTAGGCCGCCGCGAACGCGTCGGTCGCGAGGAACCGGGTCACGAGCGCGTTCCCGACGCCGCCCGGTCCGCCACCGGGCATCCCCGGCGCACCGTTCGCGCCGTCATCGCCGTCCGGACGCGCGGGACGCTCACCGTCCTGCGGGGCCGCGCCCTGCGGCGGCCAGCCCTGCGGGAGCTCGCCGTCCGGGAGGTCCGGCAGCGCGCCCTGCGGCGGCGTCGGTCGCTCGGCGCCGTCGGCCCCGGGGCCGCCGAACCCGCCGCCGGGCATCCCGGCGCCCATGCCGCCGGAGAACGACAGGTTCTGGTCCCACGCGACCACCGTGAACAGGCCCGTGGTCTCGTCCCAGCGCAGGTAGGAGTTGTTGCCGGGGCCGTCGATGTCGTCCCAGTTCTGCACGACGTCCTGCGCCGCGAGGTACCGCGCGAACGCGTCGACGTCGAGGTGGTCGCCCAGCCGGGCCGCGAACTCCTCGTCGCTCGCGTCGTTCACGAGCGCGAGCAGCTCGATCAGGGGTGCGTACTGCTCGTCCTCCGGCAGCGAGCTCGTGCTGCTCTTCACCTCGAACGCGTCGGCGTACGCGCTCGCGTCCTCGCCGCGGTACGACCAGTCGCCCTCGCTGTCGGCCTTGTAGGTGATGCCGGGGTTCTCGAACGTGTCGGCGTTCCACAGATCGTCGTCGGGCAGGTCCAGCACCAGGCGCAGCCGCTCGTCGCCGCCGTTGACGCTCAGCCGCACGTACGTGGCCTGCTCGGCCGGGACGTCCGCGAGCGCGAGGACCCGCAGTGCCACGGCCTCGTTGAGCGACGACTGCGTGCTGTTGCCGCGCACCACCAGGTCGGTGCGGCCCGCGTACCGCTGACCGTCGACGTACTTGTCGAGCCGGATCAGCCACGGCAGGCCCGCCGGGTCGTCGGCGGAGACGGAGCCCTCGCCCAGGTCGTCGCGCGCGGGAGCGTCCGCGGGGGCCTCGGTGGCGCCGTTGCCGTCGGTGGCCGCGTCCGCGTCGTCGGTCGCGCCCGCCGCGGCTCCCGCGTCGTCCGCCTCCGCGTCGTCCGCCCCGGGGCGCGACGCGAGGCCGCGCAGGCTCGAGTTGCCCTTGAGGCGCAGGCCGACGTCCCGGAGCTCCTGGCCGTCGATCACGACGGTCGCGCGGATCCACTCCTTGTCCCCGGTCGCGGCGTACGCGTCGAGCATCGCCTGGTAGTCGTCCTCGTCGTACGTCACGGCGATCGAGTGCACCGTCGTCGTGTCGAACAGGTCGGTGCCCGCGGTGGCGCTCGTCGCGGCGCCCGTGCCGGACGGGGACGCGGCGTCGGTCGCCGGGACGGAGCACGCCGCGAGCGTCGCCGCGAGCACCGCCGCGACCGCCGCGCGCAGCGCCCGGCGTCGTCGGTGGGTGGGGGGCGGGAGGTCGTCGTGGTGGTCCATGCGTCGACCGTGCCGAGCGGGGCTGTGGCCCGGCTGTGGTGCGCACGGGTCGCAGCCGTGAGACGGCGCCCCGACCCCTCGGTCGTTTTCACCCGCCGCCGGACCGGGAGGAATGACCCGTGCCCGGGCGAGCCGGTCGGGCCGGACGGGTGAAGTGCTGCGGGCGTCGGGGCGGTGCACCGGTCGCCACCTAGCGTGTCCCCGACCCCGCCCGCCCCACGCCCGGGAGCCCTCGTGCACGTCCGTCACCACCGCCCGCACGCCGCGCCCGCCCGTCGGCTGCGACGCGTCCTGAGCGGCATGGTCGCCGCCGCGCTCGCGGTCCCCGCCCTGCTGCTCGGCGCGGCCCCGGCGACCGCCGCCGGCTTCTCGGTGGTCGGGTCGCCGTCCATCGCGTCGTCCGCGTGGGTCGGGACGCCGCTGTCGGTGTCGTTCGCCGGCATGGACGTCGCTCCCGCCGTCGACACCTACCGGGTCTCGTGGCACTGGGCGGACGGCACGCCGCGCGCGACGCTCGAGTCGCCCGCCACCGACTACACGCCGACCGTCGCCGACCTCGGCCGCTCGCTCTACGCCGACGTGCTGCTGCGCGGCGCGAACGGCGAGCTCTACGCGATCGGCACGAACCTCACCGGTGCCGTCGCGCTGCGCGGCTTCGACGCCGTCCCCGCGCTCGCCGTCACCGGGTCGGGCGTCGTCGGCGAGCCGCTCACGGTCGGCGGCACGGGTGCGTGGTCGCCGACCCCGGACGACGTCGGGTACGTGTGGCACCGGTACCCCGTCGACGCGGTCGTCGCGTCCGGCACCGCCACCTACGTCCCGACGGTCGACGACATCGGCTCGACCTTCTACGTCGTCGCCACCGCGTCGCGCTCCGGGTACGCCGACAACACGCAGACCTCGACCGCGTCCACGACGGTCCACCTCGGCTCGTTCACGGGCGTCGCGCGTCCGACGGTCACGGGGACGGGCGTCGTCGGCTCGCCGTTCACGGCGTCGCTCGACGTCGCGGGCACGACGCCCGCGCCCGCGTCGGTCGACTTCCAGTGGTACCGCACCGACGGCACGCCGGTCGCCGGTGCGACGTCCGCGACGTTCACGCCCGGGCTCGACCTGCTCGGCGAGCCGCTGTACGTCACCGCGACGCTGCGCGCGCCGGGCCACCAGGACTTCGTCACCCTCGGCTCGGACTACTCCGCGACCGTGAGCCCCGCGTCCTTCGAGGGGGTCGGCCGCCCCGTCGTGACGGGCTCGGGCGTCCTCGGCACGTCGTTCACGGCGTCGCTCGACGTCGCGGGCACGACGCCCGCGCCCGCGTCGGTGGACTTCCAGTGGTACCGCACCGACGGCACGCCGGTCGCCGGTGCGACGTCCGCGAGGTTCACGCCCGGGCTCGACCTGGTCGGGCAGCCGCTCTACGTGGTCGCGACGCTGCGCGCACCCGGCCACCACGACTACGTGACCCTCGGATCCGACTACACGCGCACCGTCTCGCTCGCGTCGTTCGCGCCCGGTGCCGCGCCCGTGCTCACGGGTCACCACGTCCTCACGGGCACGCTCACCGCGACGCTCGACACGTCCGCGTGGACGCCGCGCCCGCAGTCGCTCACGTACCGGTGGTTCCTCGCCGACGGCACGCCCGTGGCCGGCGAGACCGGTGCCACGCTGCGGCCGACGGCCACTCTCGTCGGCGAGAGCGTGTACGTCGAGGTCACCGCGCACGCCGAGGGCTACCAGCCCTACGTCATCGCGTCGGCCCCGAGCGGGACGATCGCCGCGGCCACCGCGGCCGTCTCGCAGCCCGTGGTCGTCACCGGCTCCACCGTGACCGTCGAGGTGTGGGGCCTGCTGCCCGACACCGACTACGCGCTCGAGCTGCACTCCACGCCCGTCGCGCTCGGCACGGTCCGCTCGTCGTCGCAGGGCGTCCTGCGCGCCACGGTCACGTTGCCCGCCGGCACGACCCTCGGCGCGCACTCGGTCGTCGTCCTGCTCGACGGTGCGGAGGTCGCCCGCGTGGGGGTCACCGTGACCGCGACCGGTGCGGCACCGGCCGTTCCGGTCGCGACTGCCGCTCCTGCCGCCCCGGTGGCCGCCACCGCGGCGCTCGCGACGACCGGCGCGGGGGACGCGACGGCGCTGCTCGCGGTGGTCGCGCTGCTGCTCGTCGTCGGCGCCGCCGGGGTGCGGGTGGGCGCCCCGCGCTGACCTGCGCTGCCCGGCCGCGAGGCCCCGCACGACCGACGGCCCCGACCCGCGTGAGCGGGACGGGGCCGTCGGTGTCGGCGGAGGATGGGGGATTCGAACCCCCGAGGGCGTGAACCCAACACGCTTTCCAAGCGTGCGCCATAGGCCACTAGGCGAATCCTCCAGGCTGCGACGCTCCCGCCGGGCGGGCGCGCTGCGGGTAGGAGTCTAGCCGAGGACGACGGTGCCGTCGGACGCCTCCCTGCGTACCCAGCGCGGGCGCGCGTCGTGTGGGCGGGTCGTGGTGGGCTGGGCGCATGGTCGCGCGCACGGGTCCGTGGAGCACGTTGCCGGTGCGTCGCGTCGAGGCGGGGGATCCCCGGCTCGACGGTGAGCGCGGCGGTGACTGGCACCTGAGCGTGCCGGCGGTGCGGCAGGTGCTGGAGCACGGGTGGGACCTGGGCTCGGCGACGGTGCTGGTCGGCGAGAACGGCGCGGGCAAGTCGACGCTCGTCGAGGGGATCGCGACGACGTTCGGCATGGCGGCGGAGGGTGGCTCGACCGGGTCGATGCACCGCACCAGGGCGACCGAGTCGGGGTTCGCGCACGACGTCCGGCTGGTCCGCGGGGCGGGCGCGCCACGGCGGGGGTTCTTCCTGCGAGCCGAGACGATGCACGGCTTCTACACGTACCTCGACGAGCACCCCACTGCCCGCGACCCCGAGTTCCACGCGTTGTCGCACGGCGAGTCGTTCCTCGAGCTCATCGGCTCCCGGATGAAGCACCCGGGCCTGTACGTGCTCGACGAGCCCGAGTCCGCGCTGTCGTTCACGGGCAGCCTCGCGCTGCTGCAGCACCTGCACGACCTGGTGCGCAACGACTCCCAGGTGATCCTGTCGACGCACTCGCCGCTGCTCGCGGCGCTGCCCGGCGCCACCGTCTACGAGGTCGGGGAGTGGGGCCTGCGCGCGTGCGCGTGGGACGAACTCGACCTCGTGACGTCGTGGCGCGGGTTCCTCGACGCACCCGAGCGGTACCTGCGGCACGTGCTGACCGACTGAGCCGGGTCGTCCCACGGCCGGGCCGGCGGTCGGGGCGCGGTCGCCCGTCGGCACCCCGCCCGCCGTCACACCCGCGCGTCGCCGCCCGTCAGGCCGTGAACCGCTCGCCGCGCTCGCGGACCCGCCCGGCCCCGAGCCCGCCGCGCGCGTCGGGGTCCCACGTGTAGACCTCGGTGCCCGTGACGAACACGTGCTCGGCGCGCGACGTCACGTCGAGCGGGTCGCCCGACCACACGACCACGTCGCCGTCGAGCCCGGGCGTGAGCGACCCGACGCGGTCGTCGAGGCCCAGGAACTGCGCCGGGTTCACGGTCAGCGCCCGCAGCGCGGTCTCGCGGTCCAGGCCCTCCTTCACGGCGAGGGACGCCTGGTGCACCAGGAAGTTGATCGGCACCACGGGGTGGTCGGTCGTGATCGCCACGCGCACACCCGCCCGCGCCAGCATGCCGAGGTTCTCGATCGCGCGGTCGCGCAGCTCGACCTTGGAGCGCGCCGTGAACATCGGGCCGAAGATCACCGGCACGTCGCGCTCGGCCAGCACGTCCGCGATGGACGCCGCGTCGGTGCCGTGGTTCACCACGAGCCGGTACCCGAACTCGTCGGCCAGCCGCAGCGCGGTCGCGATGTCGTCGGCGCGGTGCGTGTGCTGGTCCCACGCGAGCTCGCCCGCGAGCACCGCCGCGAGCGTCTCCTTGCCGAGATCACGCTCGAACGGCTCGCTCTTCGCGGCCGCCGCGTCGCGCCGGGCCGCGTACGTCTGCGCGTCGACGAACGCCTTGCGGATCACGGCCGCTACGCCCAGACGCGTCGACGGGAGCTGCTTGCGCTCGCCGTACACGCGCTTGGGGTTCTCGCCCAGCGCCGACTTCACCGACACGTCGTGCCGGATCACCTGCTCGTCGACCGTGCGCCCGCCCCACGTCTTGATCGCGACCGTCCGCCCGCCGATCGGGTTGCCCGAGCCGGGCTTCACGACGGCCGACGTCACACCGCCCACGAGCGCGTCGCGGAAGCCCTCGTCCTCGACGTTGACCGCGTCGATCGCGCGCAGCGCCGACCCGTCGGGCGACGTCATCTCGTTCGCGTCCTCGCCGGCCCAGCCCTGCGCCTCCTCCCAGACGCCCATGTGCGCGTGAGCCTCGACGAACCCCGGCAGCACCCAGCGCCCGCGCGCGTCGACCACCCGCACGCCGTCCGGCACGACGACGTCCGTGCCGACGGCCGTCACGACGCCGTCCTCGACCAGCACGGTCGCGTCCGCGATCGGCTCCGACGCGACCGGCACGACGTACCCGCCGACGACCGCGACCGACCCGCGGGCCGTGCCGATCGGCAGCCGGCCGGGTGCGGCGGCGCGGGAGGTGGACGACGGGGACGTGACGGTGCTGCGGGTCTGCTCGGGCATGACGTCCATCATGGCCCTGGTCGTGACCCGTCGTGCGCGGACCGGCCACGGCCTGTGCGGCGCCGGCCCCGACGCGGTGTGTGGGGTGCGTGGAGGTCGCCGCGGGACACCCGCCGGGCGGATGTCCGGATCGTCCGACCCGGTTAGCGTGGCCGCCATGACCCAGGAGCGACCGCGCACCCCCGACGACAGCCCCCCGTACGCGCCCGGCGTCACGCACGACCGCCTCGCCGACCGGTGGGCCGGCGACGTGTGGCGCGGCCCGCTGCTCGGGGTGGCACTCGGCGTCCTGACCCTCCCCGCGGTGACGACCGTGCTCGTCGCGCTGCTCGTGCTCGCCGCCCGCGGCGAGGCCGCCTGGCTGCTCGTCGCGGGCGTCGCGCTCGTCACGTCGGTGCTCGGGGGGCTCGGCGCGGGCATCGCGCTGCGGCGCGGGCACCGCGGCGTCGTGCAC
>JAEYNO010000285.1 GCA_023412515.1 Actinomycetes bacterium | reverse complement strand
GCCGACGCGCGCGCCGCCGTGCGCGCGGGGCTGCCCGTGCTCGACGAGCTCGGGCTCTGAGCGCCCGAGCCCCGGGCGGCGCCGGGCGGGCCGCTGACGTGGCACGACGCACACCCACGCGCCCGTGGCCGCCCGAGGGCCGCATGTGAGGATGGTGCGCGTGAGAGACGACTCGTTCTACGCCGCGATCGGTGGTCACGACACGTTCGTGCGGCTCGTCGACGAGTTCTACCGCGGCGTCGCCGCGGACCCCGTGCTGCGGCCGATGTACCCCGAGGAGGACCTCGGGCCCGCCGCGCGGCGCATGACGATGTTCCTCGAGCAGTACTGGGGCGGGCCGTCCACCTACTCCGAGGAGCGCGGCCACCCGCGCCTGCGCATGCGGCACCAGCCGTTCAAGGTCAACCCCGACGCACGCGACCGGTGGCTCACGCACATGCGGACCGCCGTCGACTCGCTCGACCTCGCTCCCCTGCACCGCGCGCAGCTCTGGGACTACCTCGAGCGCGCCGCGCACTCGCTGATCAACACCTTCGAGGACTGACATGGGCCGCCCCACGGACGACTTCCCCGACGACGGCGGCGCGACCGCCGCGGTGCTGCAGGCGCTCGACCTGAGCGCCGACCCGACGTACCCGGACCTCTACCAGGGCCCGAACCTCAGCGGGCCCCGCGCGCGCGTCTACGGCGGGCAGGTGCTCGCGCAGGCGACCGTCGCGGCGGGGCGCACGGTCCCGGACGACCGGCTGCCGCACTCGCTGCACGGGTACTTCCTGCGCGCGGGCGACCCGACGATCCCGATCGAGTTCTCGGTCGAGCGGCTGCGCGACGGCCGCTCCTTCACGGCTCGCCGCGTGCACGCGCTGCAGGAGGGCCGCCCGATCCTGTCGATGATCGCGTCGTTCCAGGAGCACCAGGGCGGCCTGGAGTACGCCGAGGAGATGCCGGCCGACGTGCCCGAGCCGACGCAGGTGCGCTCGGCGCTCGACGAGCTCGCGGGCATCGACCACCCGGCGGCACGGTTCTGGGCGCAGGAGTCGGCGTTCGACCTGCGGCACGTGGGCCGCTCGCTGTTCCTCGCGCCCGACCCGGACTCGCCGCTGGGGCGGCAGATGGTCTGGATGCGCGCCCGCGCACCGCTGCCCGACGACCAGCTGCTGCACCGCGCGCTGCTCGCGTACGCGTGCGACCAGGTGATGCTCGAGCCCGTGCTGCGGCGCGCGGGCCGCGCGTGGGTCTCGGCGAACCAGTCGATGGCGAGCCTCGACCACGCGATGTGGTGGCACCGCGACGTGCGCGTCGACGAGTGGCTGCTGTTCGTGCAGTCGACGCCGAGCGCGCAGGGCGGGCGCGGCCTGGGCGCGGCGCGCGTGTTCGACCGCGCCGGGGCGCTCGTCGCGTCGATGGCGCAGGAGGGCATGATCCGGCTCCCCGCCGACGCCTGACTCCCGCGCCGTCCCCCAAGGGCGCACGTCACCCGGTCCGGCATGCGCGACCGCGCGGGCCGGGTGACACTGCCCGCATGGTTCGGCTCCGACGGGTGCGCATCGACCAGCCGGGGTGGACGCGGCGACGGTCCGGCTCCGGGTTCGTGTACCTCGACCTGGACCGGCGTCGCATCGCGGACCCCGAGCACCTCGACCGGATCACGACGCTCGCGATCCCGCCGGCGTGGCGCGAGGTGTGGATCTGCCCGCTCCCGCAGGGGCACATCCAGGCCGCGGGCCTCGACGACGCGCAGCGCCGCCAGTACCTGTACCACCAGCAGTGGCACGCGCGGCGCGCGCGGCTCAAGCACGAGCACGTCCTGCAGGTCGCGCGCCGCCTGCCCGCCGCGCGGCGCCGCGTGCGTGCGGACCTCGCGCTCGACGGCTTCCCGAGGGACAAGGCGCTCGCGCTCGCGTTCCGTCTGCTCGACCGCGCCTACCTGCGGGTCGGGACCGAGGGGTACACCCGGCGGCACGGGTCGTTCGGGCTCGCGACGCTGCGCCGCGAGCACGTGCACGTGCTGCCGGACGAGGACGGCCGCCCCGGCGCCGTGCACCTGCGCTTCCCCGCGAAGTCGGGCCAGGTGCGCGACACGGTCGTCGACGACGAGACGGTCGCCGAGCTGGTCCGCACGCTGCTGCGCCGCCGCGACGACAGCCCCGAGCTGCTCGCGTGGCGCGACGACGCCGGGTGGCACGACGTCACGAGCGCGGACGTCGGCGGGTACGTGCGCGACCGGCTCGGCGAGGCCACGCCCAAGGACTTCCGCACGTGGCACGCCACCGTGCTCGCGGCGCGGGGCCTCGCCGACGCGGGTCCCCCGCCGGCCAGCGAGCGCGGCCGCCGCCGCGTCGTGACGTCGGTCGTCAAGGCCGTCGCCGAGGAGCTCGGCAACACGCCGACGGTCGCCCGGGCGTCGTACGTCGACCCGCGCGTCATCGAGCTCTGGGAGCGCGGCGTGACGATCGCCCCGACGCGGTCGCAGGCGGTCGGCGAGCGGCGCACGCTCGAGCTCCTGACGTCCTGAGCGTGCGCTGAGCGGCGCCGTCGCTCGGCGTGCGGGCGGTCGGGGCGGGCCGCAGACTGCAGCGATGAGCGACGAGCGTCCCGACCTCCCGCCCGGGACCGCCCCCGAGGCCGACCTCGCGCCGACGCCCGTCGCGACGACCCTGCCGGGGCTCGTGCCCGGCACGGGCCCCGACGGCCGCCCGCGCCCCGACGCGCCGCTCGTGGCCGTCACGGGTGTCACCGGGTACGTCGGCGGCCGCCTCGTGCCCGAGCTGCTCGCCGCGGGGTACCGCGTCCGCGCGCTCGCGCGTCACCCCGAGCGGCTGCGCGGCCGCCCCTGGTACGACCAGGTCGAGGCCGTGCGCGCCGACGCGTCCGACCCCGAGCAGATCCGCGCCGCGCTCGACGGCGCCGACGTCGCGTACTACCTCATCCACTCCCTGGGCACGGGCCGGTCGTTCGAGCAGCGCGACCGGCACACCGCGCTCGTGTTCGGGCGCGCGGCCCGCGAGGCGGGCGTCGGGCGCATCGTCTACCTGGGCGGCCTGCACCCCGAGGGCGAGGAGCTGTCGCCGCACCTGGCGTCACGCACCGAGGTGGGCGAGATCCTGCTCTTGTCGGGCGTGCCGACGACCGTCCTGCGCGCCGCGGTGATCCTCGGCTCGGGTTCCGCGTCGTTCGAGATGATGCGGTACCTCACCGAGCGGCTGCCGGCGATGACCGTGCCGAAGTGGGTGTCCAACCGCATCCAGCCGGTCGCGATCCGCGACGTGCTGCGCTATCTCGTCGGCTCGGCGGCGATGCCGGCCGACGTCTCGCGCGCGTTCGACGTCGGCGGGCCCGAGGTGCTGACGTACCGCGACATGATGCAGCGGTACGCGCGCATCGCGGGCCTGCCGCCGCGCGTGATCGTGCCCGTGCCCGTGCTCTCGCCACGGCTGTCGAGCCTGTGGGTCTCGCTCGTCACGCCCGTGCCCGGCGGGCTCGCGCGCCCGCTCGTGGAGTCGCTCGTGCACGAGGTCGTGTGCGACGAGCACGACGTCGCGGCGTACGTGCCCGACCCGCCCGACGGCCTGATCGGCTTCGACCGCGCGGTGCGGCTCGCGCTCGCCCGCGTGCGCGGTGCGAGCGTCGCGACCCGGTGGTCGTCGGCCGCGGCGCCCGGGGCGCCGAGCGACCCGCTGCCGTCCGACCCCGACTGGGCCGGCGGCTCGCTGTACGTCGACGAGCGGCGCGTGCGCGTCGACGCTTCCCCCGCGGCGCTGTGGCGGGTCGTCGAGGCCGTGGGCGGCGAGCGCGGCTGGTACTCGTGGTCGCTCGCGTGGCGCGTGCGGGGCTTGCTGGACCGCGTGGTCGGCGGCCCGGGCCTGCGCCGCGGCCGCCGCGACCCCGCGCGGCTGCTCGTCGACGACGCCGTGGACTTCTGGCGCGTCGAGGAGTTGCGCCCCGGCCGGCTGCTGCGGCTGCGCGCCGAGATGCGGCTGCCCGGCCTCGCGTGGCTCGAGCTGCGCGTCGAGCCGGACGACGACGCGGCCGCGGACGACGAC
>JAEYNO010000242.1 GCA_023412515.1 Actinomycetes bacterium | reverse complement strand
GTCGAGAGCGCGAAGAGCCGGCAGCGGCCGGTCCCCGTGGCCGTGCGGGGCACGGTGCCGCAGGAGGCCGAGGACGCGGACGCCGTGCTCGTGCTGCTCGGCTCGGTCGCCGCACGCCGCACCCCCGCGGGGTGGGACGCCGTGGACGCCGTCCGTGCCGCGGGGGAGGCGGGGCAGGACGCCGTGGCGCGCGCCCTCGGCGTCACGCAGCAGGCCGTGAGCAAGCGGCTGCGCACCGCGATGTGGGCCGAGGAGGCCGCGGCGCGACCCGTGGTCGCCCACCTGTTGACGCGGGCCGCCGGCGACGCCAAGGTCTGACGCGTGCACCCCGCCCTCGTGGCCGGCATCTGGACCGGCGCCCTGCTCGTGTCGTCCGCGGGCGGCTGGCTCGTCACGCGTCTCGTGCTGCGGCTCGCGTCGCGCTCGCGCGACGCCGGACGGGCGCGCCGCAGCGGTCCCGTCGTGCTGCAGCCGCTGCGCGTGAGCGACGGCCCCGACGGCGAGGGCGCGCAGACGGTGCTGCGGGGCGGCACGTGGATCGGCGTCCTCGAACGGCTCGCGGTCACGGCGAGCCTGCTCGCGGGCGTCCCCGAGGGCGTCGCGGTCGTCGTCGCCGTCAAGGGCCTGGGGCGCTACCCGGAGCTGCGCGAGAACCCCGGCGCCTCCGAGCGGTTCGTCATCGGGACGCTCGCGTCCCTGCTGTGGTCGGCCGCGGTCGGGACGCTCGCGCAGCGGCTCGTCGGCTGAGGCGCCCGCGCGGGTCCGTGCGGGCGCCCGGGGGAGCGGGCGCTAGGATGGACGACGGCCTGGGGCCGGACGACCGCACCGGTCGGCGGCAGCGCCGGGTCGGGCATGCCGGAGGACCGGCGCCCGCCGCCCGCACGCGCCGCACGGCGCGCACCACCACCGATCGGGAGAACGACGCTCGTGGCGACCACCAACGACCTCAAGAACGGCATCGTGCTGCGCATCGACGGCCAGCTCTGGACCGTCGTCGAGTTCCAGCACGTCAAGCCCGGCAAGGGCGGCGCGTTCGTGCGCACCAAGCTCAAGAACGTGCTGTCCGGCAAGGTCGTCGACAAGACGTTCAACGCGGGCGTGAAGGTCGAGACGGCCAACGTCGACAAGCGCGACATGCAGTACCTGTACAAGGACGGCGAGGACTTCGTGTTCATGGACACGGACACCTACGACCAGATCAACGTGCCCGCCGCGACGGTCGGCGACGCCGCGAACTTCATGCTCGAGTCGCAGACCGCGCTCGTCGCGACCAACGACGGCGTGCCGCTGTACGTCGAGCTGCCGCCGTCGGTCGTGCTCGAGGTCACGTACACCGAGCCGGGCCTGCAGGGCGACCGCTCGTCGGCCGGCACCAAGCCGGCGACGCTCGAGACCGGCTACGAGATCCAGGTGCCGCTGTTCCTCGAGTCGAACACCAAGGTCAAGGTCGACACGCGTGACGGGTCGTACCTCGGCCGCGTGAACGACTGACGTGGGCGCCCGGACCAAGGCGCGCAAGCGCGCGCTCGACGTGCTGTTCGAGGCCGAGCAGCGCGGCGTGCCCGTCGCCGACCTGCTGGCCAAGCGCGTCGTCGAGCCGGGCACCGAGGCGTCGCTGCCGCAGTACTCGGTCGACCTCGTCGAGGGCGTGCTCGCGCACGCCGAGCGCATCGACGAGCTGCTCGCGACGCACGCGCACGGCTGGACGGTCGCGCGCATGCCCGCGGTCGACCGCGCGCTGCTGCGCCTCGGCACGTGGGAGATCCTCTGGAACGACGACGTGCCCGACGCCGTCGCGGTCGACGAGGCCGTCTCGCTCGCGCGCGAGCTGTCGACCGACGAGTCGCCCGCGTTCGTCAACGGCCTCCTCGGCCGGATCGTGGTGCTGAAGCCCACGCTGCTGGCCTGACCCGCCGCACGACCGCTCCACCCCGGCGCCCGGGCACCCTCACAGGTGCTCGGGCGCCGCGTCGTCCCCGCCGCCGTGCACGACGCGCAGCGGGCGTGGCACCGTGCGGACCCGGCGGGCGTCGAGCCGACGCTGCTCGCCGGTCGTGCGCGCCGGCTCGGCGGACCGCGGCTGCGGGCGGGCGCCCCGTACGGGCAGCCCCGCGGCCGGCCGACCGACGAAGTTGCCCTGCGCGCGCGGCACCCCGAGGTCGACCAGCACCTGCAGGTCGCCCGCCGACTCGACGCCCTCGGCGACGACGTCGAGGCCGTGGTGCTCGGCGAGCGCGACGATCGCGCGCACGGCGCCCACGCCGCGCGGCGTGCGCAGCTCGCGCACGAACGACCGGTCGATCTTGAGCACGTCGACGGGCAGCCGCGCGAGCCGCGCGAGCGAGCTGTAGCCCGTCCCGAAGTCGTCGAGCGCGATGCGTGCGCCGCGCGCCCGCAGCTCGGACAGCACCGGCACGGCGGCGGACGTGCGCAGCATCGTGCTCTCGGTGATCTCGACGGTCAGGTGCTCCCACGGGCCGCCGGACCACGCCGCGTCGAGGTGCTCGAGCACGTCGGGCTCGTGCAGCTCGCGCGCCGACAGGTTGACGGCCACGGGCATCTGGTGCCGGTCGAGCGCACGCCGCGACTGCCGGACCATCGACCGCCCGATCGGCACGATGAGCCCCGTCTGCTCGGCCAGCGTGATCCAGTGCTCGGGCAGCACGACCGCGTCTCCCTCCTGCCAGCGCGCCAGCGCCTCGAGGCCGACGACCTCGAGCGTGCGGGTGTCCACGATGGGCTGGAAGTACGCGGTGATCCTGTCCTCGGCGACCGCGCGCTCGAGCGCGCTGCGGATGCGCCGCTGGTCCTCGGCACGCGCCCGCATGGCCGGGTCGAACACGCGGTGCCCGGTCGAGGTGCGCTTGGCCTCGAGCATCGCGGCGTCGGCGTGCCGCAGCAGCGCGTCGGCGTCGACGACGTCGGTCGGGTCCCACGCGGCGACGCCGCACGTGAGGCGCGGGCCGGTGCTCCCGACGTGCGCGGTGAACTCGGCCCGCAGGCGGCGCGCGAGGCCGCCCAGGGCCTCGTCGTCGGGGGCGCGGGCCACGACGACGGCGAACTCGTCGCCCGCGAGACGCGCGGCGTACGTGTCGTCGTCGACCCAGCCGCGCAGCAGATCGGCGGTGCGGCGCAGCAGCTCGTCGCCCGCCGCGTGACCCTCGCGGTCGTTGACGTCCTTGAAGCCGTCGATGTCGCAGTAGAGCACCGCGACGCGCGTGCGCTCGACCGCGCCGCGCTCGAGCACCTCGAGCAGGTGCACGTCCGCCGCGCGGCGGTTCGGCAGGCGCGTGAGGGGGTCGGTGACGGCGGCGCGCGCCAGCCGGTCGGCCAGCGCGTACCGCTCGGCGGCGGTCGAGACGACCAGGGCGAGGTCGACGAGGAACGTGCGGTCGTGCGGCTCGAGCCGCTCGGGATCGGCGGGGAACAGGTCGGCGACGAAGCGGTCGCGCTGCAGGGGCCGCAGCGACGCCTCGACGCTCGGGTCGCCGAGCACGCGCCGCGCCGCGTCGCGGGCCTGCAGCAGCACCGCGTCCGCGTCGCGGTGGAACCACGCCGTGTTGGTGACGGACGCGAGCGCGTCGCGCATGAGCTCGCGGCGACGTGCGGTGCTCTGCGCACGCCGTAGGCGCACGAACGCGAGGGACTCGAGGCCGAGCGCGAACGGCAGCGGCCACAGCGCCGTGAGCAGCGCACCGAGCGGACGTCCCATGAGGAGCACGCCGCCGCCGAGCATGACCAGCGAGGTCGAGGCGGCTGCCGCGACGGTCCAGCCCGGCCGCGTGAGACGGGCCCGGCCGAGGGCCGCCACGACGTAGCCGACGACCACCGCGAGCATGACGAAGAGCAGCGCGACGGCGGCGGGGCGGCCGCCGGGCACGCCCGGCACCTGCTCGGCGGGCCAGAACCAGAGCGCCGCGCGCAGCGCGAGCACCACGGCGACGGCCACGGCCCACGGGCGCACGCGCGGCCCGCGGCCGCCGAACGCGCGCGTGGCCGGCAGCGCCACGAGGGCCAGCACGCCCAGCAGCTGCGCGTGCCCGAACTCGAGCACGGCCCGCACCGGTGGGCTCTCCGTCACGCCGTGCAGCCCGCCCACGAGCAGGAGCGCACCCATCGTGACCGACAGCGCGAGCGACCACGTCGACCCCTCGGAGCGCAGCGCACCGCGCCACCAGACCCACTGCAGCACGCAGAAGCCGCCGACGAGGCCGGCGGCCAGGAACTGCAGGACGGTGGCCCACAGGGGGACGTCGCCGAGCATGCCTGCTGTATCGGCGCACGTCGCGGGGCCCATGAGAGGCATCCGGGTGACGCGCCCGCCGCGCTGCGCGGCCCCGGCCTGTGCGGACGGGCCGTGCGTGCCGTGCGTCACGTGGACACGACCGTGCGTGCCCGCGATCCGGCGGTAGTGTGACTCGTCGAGCAACCTCCCTTTAAGCCCGTCCCGTGAGGCGGGGAAGGAGTCGCACGCATGAGCACTGGCACACCTGCGCCCGCGTCCGGGGGCGCCCCCGCCGGGGGCACCGGCACGACGGTCCTCGGGGCCGACGACGTGGGACGCGCGCTGACGCGCATCGCGCACGAGATCGTCGAGCGGAACAAGGGCGTCGCCGACGTCGTCCTGCTCGGCATCCCCACGCGCGGCCTGCCGCTCGCACGCCGCCTCGCGCAGCGGCTCGCCCAGGTGGAGGACGTCGCCGAGCACGACCTCGTCGGCAGCCTCGACGTGACGATGCACCGCGACGACCTCGCGCACCACCCCACGCGCACGATCGGCGAGACGTACGTGCCCGGCGACGGCGTCGACGGCAAGGTCGTCGTGCTGGTGGACGACGTCCTGTACTCGGGGCGCACGATCCGCGCCGCACTCGACGCGATCAGCGACCTCGGACGGCCGCGCGCCGTGCAGCTCGCCGTCCTGGTCGACCGTGGCCACCGCGAGCTGCCGATCCGCGCCGACTACGTCGGCAAGAACCTGCCCACCGCGACCGCCGAGCGCGTGCACGTGCTGCTCGCCGAGACCGACGGCGAGGACCGCGTCGTCATCGAGGGAGGCGCGCGATGAGGCACCTGCTGTCCGCCGCCGACCTCAGCCCCGCGCAGGCCGTGCACGTCCTCGACACCGCCGCGCAGATGGCCGCGACCCAGGCCCGCGAGATCAAGAAGCTCCCCACGCTGCGCGGCCGCACCGTCGTCAACCTGTTCTTCGAGGACTCGACGCGCACGCGCATCTCCTTCGAGACCGCCGCCAAGCGCCTGTCGGCCGACGTCATCAACTTCTCCGCCAAGGGCTCGAGCGTCTCCAAGGGCGAGTCCCTCAAGGACACGGCCCTCACGCTGCAGGCCATGGGCGCCGACGCGGTCGTGATCCGCCACCAGGCCTCCGGCGCGCCGCACACGCTCGCGCACGCCGGGTGGACCAGCGGCGCGGTCGTCAACGCGGGCGACGGCATGCACCAGCACCCCACGCAGGCGCTGCTCGACGCCTACACGCTGCGCCGGCACCTCGTCGGCGACCGCGGCACCACCGACACGACGGGCCGCGACCTCGCGGGCCTGCACGTCGCGATCGTCGGCGACGTGCTGCACAGCCGCGTCGCACGGTCCAACGTGCAGCTGCTGCGCACGCTCGGTGCCCGCGTCACGCTCGTCGCCCCGCCCACGCTGCTGCCCGTCGGCGTCCACACGTGGCCCGCCACCGTGTCCTACGACCTGGACGACGCGCTCGCGACCCGGCCCGACGCGGTGATGATGCTCCGCGTGCAGCGCGAGCGGATGTCCAGCGCCGGCGGCGGGTTCTTCCCCAGCCCGCTGGAGTACACGCGCGGCTACGGCCTCGACGCCCGCCGCCTGGCGACCCTGCCCGACCACGCGGTCGTGCTGCACCCCGGCCCCATGAACCGCGGCCTCGAGATCAGCGCCGACGCGGCCGACTCGCCGCGCGCCGTCATCGTCGAGCAGGTCGCCAACGGGGTCGCGGTCCGCATGGCCGTCCTCTACCTGCTGCTCGCCGGCGACGGCACGCGCACGACCCGCACGACCGACGAGACGAAGGTGCCCGCGTGACCGCCACCCTGCTCACCGGCGCCCGCCCGCTGGGCGGCGACCCGACCGACGTGCTGCTCGCCGACGGCGTCGTCGCCGCGCTCGGCGCCGACGCCCGCACGCACGACGGCGCGCGCGACGCCCGCGTCGTCGACGCCGACGGGCTGGTGCTCCTGCCCGGGCTCGTCGACCTGCACACCCACCTGCGCGAGCCCGGCCGCGAGGACGCCGAGACCGTCGCGTCCGGCACCCGGGCGGCCGCCCTCGGCGGGTTCACCGCGGTGCACGCCATGGCCAACACCACGCCGACGCAGGACACCGCGGGCGTCGTCGAGCAGGTCTGGCGCCTGGGCCGCGACTCCGGCTACGCCGACGTCCACCCCGTGGGCGCCGTCACGGTCGGCCTCGAGGGCGAGCGGCTCGCCGAGCTGCAGGCCATGGCCCGCTCCGCGGCGCGCGTGCGCGTGTTCTCCGACGACGGCACGTGCGTGCACGACCCCGTCGTCATGCGCCGCGCGCTCGAGTACGTCAAGGCGTTCGACGGCGTCGTCGCGCAGCACGCGCAGGAGCCGCGCCTCACCGCGGGCGCCCAGATGCACGAGGGCGTCGTGTCCGCCGAGCTCGGGCTCACCGGCTGGCCCGCGGTCGCCGAGGAGGCGATCGTCGCGCGCGACGTCCTGCTCGCGGAGCACGTCGGCTCCCGCCTGCACGTGCTGCACCTGTCCACCGCCGGGTCCGTCGAGATCGTCCGCTGGGCCAAGGCCCGCGGCATCGACGTCACCGCCGAGGTCACGCCCCACCACCTCGTCCTCACCGACGAGCTCGTGCGCGGCTACGACCCGCGCTACAAGGTCAACCCGCCCCTGCGCACGGCCGAGGACGTCGAGGCCGTCCGCGCCGGCCTGGCCGACGGCACGATCGACACCGTCGGCACCGACCACGCACCGCACGCCCGCGAGGACAAGGACTGCGAGTGGGCCGCCGCCGCGTTCGGCATGACGGGCCTGGAGACCGCGCTCTCCGTGGTCCAGCAGGTCATGGTCGACACCGGCCGGTTCACCTGGGCCGACGTCGCCCGCGTCATGTCGCAGGCGCCCGCGCGCATCGGACGCCTCGACGGCCAGGGCCGCCCGATCGCCGTGGGCGAGCCCGCCAACCTCACGCTCGTCGACCCGACCGCCCGGCGCGTCGTCGTCCCCGAGCAGCAGGCCACCGCGAGCGTCAACTCGCCGTTCGCCGGCACCGAGCTGCCCGGGCGCGTGGTCGCCACGTTCCTGCGCGGCCGCGCGACCGTGCTCGACGGCACGCTCGTCGAGCCGGGGGAGCCCGCCTGATGCCGGTCTGGCTCTCCGTCACGCTCCTGGCCGCGCTCGCGGTGCTCGGGCTGTGGGGCATGTGGCACGGCTGGCGCTCGCGCGCGCGTCGCACCGCCGCGCTCGTGCCGTCGCTGCCGGCGCTCCCCGACGCACCCGGCGCGCCCCGCACCGCCGCGATCGAGGCGGTCTACGTGTCGTCGACGCGCGCGGGCGACTGGCTCGACCGGGTCGTGGCGCACGACCTGGGCG
>JAEYNO010000140.1 GCA_023412515.1 Actinomycetes bacterium | reverse complement strand
ATGGTGCCGGTGATCAGCGACGCCTCCAGCGAGCCGAACCTCAACTCGCGGCCGTCGTCGCTGGTGATGCGCACATCGTGAGCACCGGTTGAGTTCTGTAGGGCAGAACTGTTGTTGAGACCTGCATTGGCGGCGAGTCGTTCGACGGCCTGCAGGGCGACCGTCCACTCTTGATCGGTGAACGAGTGTGGTGACGTCAGGTTTGCAAAGTAGAGCGTCACCCCCTGGCGACCATCGTTGTCGCAACTCCCTGACATCTCCTCACGCCGCCACTCCCAGGGCACACTGGCAGGAACCAGGTGGGCCACCTCGGCGCGTACCTGCTCGATGAGATCGAGCATCTGAGCCCGGGTGATGTCGATATCCGGCAGCTTGGAGATGTCCATCTTTGGGATGTCCTCGTTGATGATCGGGGAGTCGTAGGTGGTGTGCGTTTCGGCGATCGGCGAGCTTTCGTCACTGCAGCCCGACAAGACCACAGTCGCGGCGGTGAGCATTGCTGTGCAGAAGTGGCCTGTACGCCACGGCGTCTTCATCGCACCAACCTCTCGTTGCCGTTGTCCAACGGTACGTCCGCCAACCCACCCGCGATGATGGCCAGGTTGTAGCCAGTGGTGCGAAGTCGGCCTCCGTCATCGGATCGCGGGTAGTCCGCATGAGCCTCGGCTCCGGTCCGCGGCAGGTGGTCAGTGGGACTGACCGCTGGGCCGGACGCGAGCTGCTCCAACGGCAATGTCGTGGGATTGGGTCCAAACTGACCGAGGTCACCCGCAGACGGCAGCTCGAAAGGACCCAGTTTCGGGTCGCCGGATATCCAGTCGCCAGGTGCGGTCATGACGTAGGCGTGGCCGTCGGCCAGATTCATGTCGACCTCATCTCCGATCGGCCGCATCACTTCAATCGGAACACCGTGCGCCCCAAAACGTGTCATCACATCGTCGGTGTGTCCCAACCCGGGTGAACCGTAGAAAGCGGCGGCGGCGACGACGCCGGTCTGTCCGAGCTCGTGTAGTGCTTGCGCGGTGGTAAGGGATCCGTACGAATGACCGAATGCCGATAAGTGGACATCGGAACCGTGTTCGTTGGTTGCGTTGATACCGCGGTAGAAGTCGGCAAGATCGGGTGCCGCCTCATTGGCGCGGCTTTCGAAGCCGGCCTCAAGTACCGAGATGTCCTTGCCGGGCGGCTCATAGCCCAGCCAGGCGATGGTGGAGACCTCTTCGCTGCCGCCACCCGCGAGGTCCAGCTGCGTGCGGGTCTCCGCGTTGAGCGCCAGTGCCTCGTTCACCATGCCCGGCATGCTGGTGGCTCGGGTATCGACACCGGGGGTGGTGACGCTGACATGTTCAGCGGTGTCAGGATTGCCGACTGCAATGGCGGCGCGGGTCTCGCGACCGTCTGGATACTCCAGCAACATCAGGTACTTGTTCGGGTCATAGCCCTTATCGGCGTTGCCCTGCAACGACATAGCCCCCTTTAGCGCGCGGGCCTCGTCTAGCCGAGCGTGCCTGTCGGCCACCATCCGGTCGTACTCACTGCGTTTACCGGCGGATCCTGGGCCGCCGGCTCCTGCGCCGGCATACTCCTGAAAGGTCGGGATCTCGTCGACCGCACGTTGCGCGTCGGCCAGTTCGCGGTCGAGCTGCGCCTTGTTGACCTCGCTTCGGACCGGGCTGGGCACGCCTGGGCGATCACCGATCCAATCTGGATGTTCGGTCTTGACCTTGTTTTGTTCCTCTTCCGATAACGCGTTCCACCACGCGGTGACGTCTTGCGGTTTAGCGCCGTCACCTTCGGGTGGGTACGGGGCGGACAGCCCTGACTGGTCTCGGCCCATCTGCTCGGCGCTCGGCGCGTCGGTTGCACCTCGCGCAGTGATATCGCCGTTCTCGATGTGCCCAAAAACCTCGGCGCAGTCGGCGTCGATGTCCTCTGCTTGATGAATGAGCGCCTTGGCCCGCGTTTCGAGGTCCTCGGCAAGAGCCTTCAATTCCTCGCGCACATCGGGGGGACCCGTCACGGTGATGTCGCCGTTGTCGGCCATCACCAGGAACCCGCCCTGAGCAGCCACTGCAGACCGGATGGACTCAAGTTCCGTCTGCAGTTTTGAGACGGCCCCTGCGGTCTCTGACGCAAGCTGCTGCACAGCACCGATCACCGCGGCGTCGTCGAGCACCTTGCCGGTGGTTTCGTGAATCTTGCCGCGCGCCGCGTCAGCGGCAGGTGAGTCCCAACCCGGTAGTCGAGAGATGAGGTCCAGGTCTGACGCGACACCCTCAATAGTGGTGAGCTCGCCGCCGAGTTCGTGGGCGATGGACTGTAGAGCGCCAACGCTCCACGTGTCGATATCGCTGAGCAACACCGTCCGGCCCTCCACCTTTCGCCGGATACACGATATCGCGGCGGTCGGCGTGCATTGCGCATCATTTTGAGGTCGCGGCTCGGCGCAGGCGGTGTGGGCGGGGGTCGCTCAGGACTCGCAGCCGGTCCCGTTGCCGTCGCGGTCGAGGTCGTAGATATCGTTTCCGATCACCGTCACGGGGCCCTGGACGTACGCCGGGCCATTGC
>JAEYNO010000003.1 GCA_023412515.1 Actinomycetes bacterium | reverse complement strand
GTGCACGCGCGCCCGACGATCCCCGCGCCCTACGGGCCGGTGCCCGTCGAGCTGCCGCCCCCCGACGACGCACCCGCGCGGCGCGCCGCCGACGAGCTCGTCGCACGCCTGCGCGCGCACCACCCCGACCTCGAGGTCGACGTGCGGCTCGTCGAGGACGACCCCGCGCACGCGATCGCGGCGGCGTGCGGCGACGCGCAGCTCGTCGTCGTCGGGTCGCGCGGGCTCGGGGCGTTCCCCGGCATGCTGCTGGGCTCGGTGAGCCACGACGTGGTGCGCGACGCACCGTGCACCGTGCTGGTCGTGCACGGCGCGGAGGTCCCCACGGTGCAGCCGGCGTAGCGCGAGGACGAGCGTGGGTCGCGGGAACGCCGCACCCCACGCTCGGCCTAGCTCGCGCGGCCCCGCAGGAACGCGCGCATGCGCTCCTTGCCGACCGCGGCGATCGCGCTGAGCGGGATGCCCGCCGGGCACACGACCGCGCACTCGCCGAACGTCGAGCACGGGCCGAAGTCGTGCTCCATCTGGTCGACCATCGCGACCGCGCGCGCTCCGCGCTGCTGCCGCGTCTGCGGTAGCGCAGCGAGGTGCGTGAGCTTGGCACCCGTGAACAGCGACGCCGACCCGTTGGGGCAGGCCGCGACGCACGCGCCGCAGCCGATGCAGGCGGCGAAGTCGAGCGCCATCTCGGCCGTCTCGTAGCTCACGTGCGTCGTGTCGGCGTCGGGTGCGGTACCCGCGTCCACCGCGACGTGCCCGCCCGCCTGGATCACGCGGTCGAGGGCCGACCGGTCGACGACCAGGTCCTTCACGACGGGGAACGCGGCCGAGCGCAGCGGCTCGAGGCGCACGACCTCACCGTCGGCGAACGAGCGCACGTGCTGCTCGCACGACGGCGTGTTCGCCTGCGGCCCGTGCGGGCGGCCGTCGACGTTGACGCCGCAGCAGCCGCAGATGCCCTCGCGGCAGTCGGACTCGAAGGCCACGGGCTCGCGGCCCTGCTCGACGAGCTGGTCGTTGAGCCGGTCGAGCAGCTCCAGCAGCGTCATCTCGGCCGTCGCGTCGGTGACTTCGTACGTCTCGAACGCGCCGGGCGACGCGGCGTCCCGCTGCCGCCAGACCTCCAGGGTGAGCTTCACGCGTAGTTCCTCGTCTGCAGCGGCACGGCCTGGAACGTCAGCGGTTCGTCGTGCCGCACGAACCGCGCGTCGGGGGCGTCGGGCGCCGGGGACTCCCACGCCGAGACGCGGCACCACGTGGTGTCGTCGCGCAGCGCCTCGCCGTCGGGGGTCTGGTGGTCGGCGCGGAAGTGCGCGCCGCAGCTCTCGTCGCGGTCGAGCCCGTCGACGCACAGCAGCTCGGCCATCTCGAGGTAGTCGGCGACGCGGCCGGCGCGCTCGAGCTCCTGGTTGAGCTCGGCGCCCTCGCCGAGCACGCGCACGTCGCGCCAGAACTCCTCGCGCAGCGCGCGGATCTCGGCGATGCCCTGCGCGAGGCCCTCGGGCGTGCGGGTGACGCCGGCGTACCGGTAGAGGATCTCGCCGAGGCGGCGGTGGAACCGGTCGGGGCCCTGCGTGCCGCCGGTCGACAGCAGGCGCTCGGTGCGGGCGCGGACGGACTCGACCGCGTCGAGGACGGCCGGGTCGTCGTGCCGCAGCACGGGCGTGCCGAGCAGCGGCGCGAGGTAGCCCGGCACGGCGTACGGCAGCGTGAACCAACCGTCGACGCACGCCGAGAGCAGCGAGTTCGCACCGAGCCGGTTGGCGCCGTGGTAGCCCCAGCCGACCTCTCCCCCGACGAAGAGCCCGGGGACCGACGTCATCATGTCGTAGTCCGACCACAGGCCGCCCATCGCGAAGTGCGCGCCGGGCGCGATGCGCATGGGCGTGCTCAGCGGGTCGTCGCCCGTGGCCTGCTCGTACATGTGGAACAGGTTCGAGTACCGGGCCACCACGGTCTCCCGGCCGAGCCGCGCGATCGCGTCGGCGAAGTCGAGGTACACGGCGTTCTTCAGCGGGCCGACGCCGAACCCGGCGTCGATGCGCTCGCGCGCGGCGCGTGATGCGACGTCGCGCGGCGTGAGGTTGCCGAACGTCGGGTAGCGCCGCTCGAGGTAGTAGTCCCGCTCGCTCTCCGGGATGTCCTCGGGGGCGCGGTCGTCGTCGGCGCGCGCGGGCACCCAGATGCGGCCGTCGTTGCGCAGCGACTCCGACATGAGGATCGTCTTGGACTGCCACTGGCTCATGAGCGGCAGCGCCGTCGGGTGGAACTGGATGAACGCCGGGTTGGCGAAGTGGGCGCCGCGCCGGTGGGCGCGCCACGCGGCGGTCGCGTTGGAGTTCTTCGCGAGCGTGGACTTGCAGTAGATGTTGCCGTAGCCGCCCGTGGCGAGCACGACCGCGTGCGCCGTCACGGCGCGCACGGCACCCGTGACGAGGTCGCGCACCACGATCCCCTGCGCACGCCCGTCGGCGACGACCAGGTCGAGCATCTCCTGGCGCGTGTGCAGCGTGACCGTGCCGCGGGCCACCTGCCGCAGCAGCGCGTTGGCGCCGGCGACCTGCAGCTGCTGACCCGTCTGACCGCGCGTGTAGTAGGTGCGCGAGACCTGCACGCCGCCGAACGAGCGCGTCGCGAGCTCGCCGCCGTACTCGCGCGCGAACGGTGCCCCGATCGCGTTCATGTGGTCGATGACCCGGACCGACTCCTGGCCGAGCCGGTAGGCGTCGGCCTCGCGGCCCCGGAAGTCGCCACCCTTGACGGTGTCCTTGACGAACCGGTGCACCGAGTCGTTGTCGACCTTGCGCGCACGGGCCGCGTTGATCCCGCCCTGCGCGGCGACCGAGTGCGCGCGCCGCGGCGCGTCGTGGATGGTGAAGCACTCGACGTCGTACCCGAGCTCGCCGAGCGCCGCCGCGGCGCCCGCGCCCGCGAGGCCGGTGCCGACGACGATCACGGTGAACTTGCGCCGGTTGGCCGGTGCCACGAGCGGGTAGTGCAGGCGTCGGTCGTCCCACGCCTGCTCGGCGGGGACGTCGGGCACGCGGCCGTCGACCGGCGCACCCACCGTGCGCACGTCGTCCGGCGTGAACGAGGCCGTGGCCGCGCGGGTGGTGGTCGGGTCCGTCACGGTGTCCTCCGAGGTCACGACACGAGTCCCGTCAGCACCGCGACCGGGATGAGCAGGTTGCCCACGAGCACGAGCAGCCCGACGCCTCCGGCGACCGCAGCGCCGGTGGCGCGCAGCCGGCGGCCGGTGGCGCCGAGGTCGTTGACGACGCTCCACAGGCCGTGCGCGAGGTGCAGGAACAGCGTGCCGATCGCGAGCATGTAGAACGCCGCGACGACGGGCCGCTGGAACGAGTGCACGAGGTTGGCGTACGCGCTGCCGTGCACGAACTCGGCGCTCGCGGCGGGCTGCGTGCCCGTCGTCAGGTCGAGGACGTGGAACACGACGAAGAACAGCAGGACGGCACCGGTCACGAGCATGCTGCGGGCCTGGAAGCTGCGGAACGTGCGCATGCCCTGACGGCGGTGCGGCCCGCGTGCGACCCGCGCCCGGCGGCGCAGCACGACGGCCGCCCACACGTGAGCCACGAGGCTGAGGGTGAGGACGGCGCGGAAGATCCAGATGAACCAGCCGTGCGGCACGAGCGGCGCCAGCAGGTCGCGCTGCAACCAGTGCGCGTAGGCGTCGAACTCCTCGGGGCCGAGGAAGACCTTGAGGTTCCCGACGAGGTGGAACACGACGAAGACGCCGAAGATCGAGCCGGTCACCGCCATGACGACCTTGAGGACCCAGGTCGCCGGCACCGGCGGACGGGTCGTCGCGGGCCGGGCCACCGCGGGGACGCGGTCGGGCTCGGGGCGCGTGCTGGTGGGTGCTCCCGCCACTGCTGACCTCCGTGTCACGGGCGCCTCGTGGGGGCGGGCGCCCAGCGGCACGACCTTCCCACTCCTCCCGCACCGGCTGGTGGGACCGGAGTCCCTCGCTGGGACGGGGGTCCCGGGTGCGTCGAGGCCGCCGTGGAGGCGACGCTCGGACGGTGGCCCAGCGTCGGGCGCCGGTCGCGCGCAAGGTTCCGTTATCGACGGCTCGGGTCCTGCGAGCGGACCTCCGCGGGCCGTGGCCGCTCGCCCGCGAGCGGACGCCTAGGCTGCTGCGGTGCCGATGACCGTCGAGACCCGTACCCCCGCCGACCTCACCCCCGCCGAGCTGTACGCGCTCCTGCGCCTGCGCGTCGACGTGTTCGTCGTCGAGCAGGCGTGCCCCTACCCCGAGCTCGACGGCCGCGACCTCCTGCCCGGCACGCGGCACGTGTGGGCGCACGAGGACGGCGAGCTGCTGGGCACCGTGCGCGTGCTCGACGCCGACGGCGATCGCCCGGTGGTCGGCCGCGTCGCGACCGCACCGGCCGCGCGCGGCCGCGGCGTGGCCGGTGCGCTGATCGAGCACGCGATCAGCCTGTGCCGCGCGGGCGCGCCGATCGAGCTGCACGGGCAGGCGCACCTCGAGCGGTGGTACGAGCACTTCGGGTTCGTCCGCACGGGCGACACGTACCACGAGGACGGCATCCCGCACGTGCCGATGGTGCGCACTCCCCCGGCGCGCTGACGGCCGCGACGCACACCCGCGAGCGCGACGATCTGCGCCTCCGGGCGGGCGGCGTCGTGGTGCCGGTGCGAGGCTCGGAGCGACCGGTCCGCACCGAGGAGGGCACATGCCACGCACCACCACCGACGCGTCCGCCGCTCTGCGGCTGACCCGCAGCGTGGAGGACGCCGACGCGCTCGACGGCGTCGTCGAGCGCGTCCGTCCGCGCGTCGTCGCCGCGCTGGAGGAGCGCCCCGCACTCGCGGCGGTGCTGCACGGCCGGCCGCTGGGGCACGCGCTGCACCCGCTGCTGACGGACCTGCCGCTGGGGCTCTGGACGAGTGCGACGGTGCTCGACGTGCTCGGGGGCGAGTCGGCGCGTCCGCACGCCGACCGGCTCGTGGGTCTGGGCGTGCTGGCGGCGCTCCCGACGTCGTTGACTGGCGTCGCGGACTGGGCGCGATCGGGCCGTCGGACGCGCCGGGTGGGGGTCGTGCACGCGGCGCTCAACGGGGCGGCGCTGGGGCTGTTCGGGCTGTCGTGGCTGCTGCGACGGCGCGGTGCGCGCGGGGCCGGCGTCGCGGCGTCGCTGGTCGCGACCGGTGCGGTCGGTGCCGGCGGCTACCTGGGTGGGCACATGTCGTACCGCCTGGGCGCACCGCCGCGCGGTCTGAGCGGGCCCGCCGCCGACCGACCGGCGCCGGACGCGGACGAGGTCGACGCCCCGGCGGGTGCCGCCTGAGCGAGCGGACTGCCGGGGCGGGCGCACGCCTCGGCGAGCACCACGACGGTCCGGGCGGCGCGGAGCCGGAGATGGTCGTGCACGAGCAGGGGCGGGTCGGCGCACCGGTCGTGGTGCTCGTGCACGGCATCGGCACGTCGGGGCGCTACCTGCGCCCGCTCGCGGCCGACCTCGCGCGTGACCACCACGTGCTGGTCCCCGACATGCCCGGCTTCGGTGCGAGCCCGCGCCCGCCACGCGCGCCGTCCGTCGAGGAGCTGGCACAGCTGGTGCTGCGCGAGCTCGACCGTCGCGACGTGCGCCCGGCAGTGCTCGTGGGGCACTCGATGGGGGCGCAGGTCGTCGCGGCCGCGACGCGCGGCGCCCCGGGAGCGCCGCCCGCCGGGGTCCTGATCGGCCCGGTCACGGAGCCGCGCGCGGCGACGGCGACGCGGCACGCGCTGCGGCTCGTCCGCTCGGTGCCGTACGAGCCGCTCGCGGCGAACGTCGTGGTGGCCGTCGACTACCTGCGCGCCGGGCCGCGCTGGTACGCGCGGATGCTGGCCCCGATGCTCACGTTCGACACGGCCGGTGCGGTGGCCGACGTCCGTGGTCGCGTGCTCGTGGTCCGGGGCCGCCACGACCGGGTGGCCAACCGGGGCTGGGCGCGCGAGCTCGCGACGCGCGCGCCGCACGGTGAGCTGCGGGAGGTGCCGGCGGCCGGCCACCTCGCGATGGCGCGCGCGCCGGGGCTCGTCGCCCGGTGGG
>JAEYNO010000466.1 GCA_023412515.1 Actinomycetes bacterium | reverse complement strand
AGACGGCCCTGGTCCGTCCCGCCGCCGACGGCACCGTCGCCCCCGTGCCGCCCGCCGACCCCGACGCCGGCGGGTGGGTCCGCCCCGCACCCGACGCGGACGCGCTGCGCGGCGACCTGCTGCTCGCCGTGGCGCTGTTCTTCGGCGCGCTGCTGTCGATGGTGCTGTTCCGCGTCGCGGGCATGTACGAGCACGTCGCCGACGGCTGGGTCGCGGCCCTGCTGCTCGCGGCGACCACGCTGCCCCTCGCGGTGCGGCGCCGCTGGCCGAGCGCGGTGCTGCTGGTCGTCGCGACGGCCTTCATCACGGGGCAGGCGCTCTCGGTGCCCGAGACGCTGCTGTCGAACATCGCGCTGTTCTGCGCGATGTACACGGTCGGTGCGTGGGAGACCCACCGCCGCCGGGGCGTGCTCGTGCGCGGGTTCGTCGTGGTCGCGATGATGGTCTGGCTGCTGGCGTCGCTGTTCGTCGCCGCGACCGACCCCGAGATCTCCGAGCAGCTGCCGGACCAGGTGGGCGTGTTCTCGCCGTTCGTGTCGTTCACTCTGCTCCAGCTGCTGACGAACGTCCTGTACTTCGCGGGCGCCTGGTGGTTCGGCGAGCACTCCTGGCGTTCCGCGCGCGAGCGGGTGCGCACGCAGTGGCGCACGCACCTGCTGGTGCTCGAGCGGCGGCGCGGCGAGGAGCAGGCGGTCGCGCTCGAGCGGCTGCGGCTCGCGCGCGAGCTGCACGACGCGGTCGCGCACCACGTGTCGCTCATGGGCGTGCAGGCCGCCGCGGCGCGCACCGTCCTGACGTCGGACCCGCAGCGCGCGACGGCGGCGCTCGGCCACGTCGAGGAGGCCGCGCGCGACGCGGTGCGCGAGCTGCACGGCATCCTCGGCATGCTGCGCGACAGCGGCGCCCCCGAGCCCGTGACGGACGACGGGTCGGCGGCCGCGCTCGGGTCGGGCGAGGCGCTCGCGTCGCTCGACGTCGCGCGCCTGCCCGAGCTCGTGGACCGCGCGCGGGCGGCGGGCCTCGCGGTGACCTTCCAGGAGATCGGCGAACGGCGGCGCCTGCGGCCGCTCGCGTCGCTCAACCTCTACCGGATCGCCCAGGAGGCGCTGACGAACACGCGCAAGCACGCCGGTGAGGGCGTGCGGGCGGACGTGCGGCTGCGGTGGCTCGCGGACGAGGTCGAGCTCGAGGTGTCCGACGACGGCGGCACCGGGCGACGCCTGCGCACCGTGCCGTCGACCGGCATGGGCCTGGTCGGGATGCGCGAACGTGTCGCCGCCGACGGCGGGACGTTCGAGGCGACGCGCCGCCGCGGCGGCGGGTTCGTGGTGCGGGTGCGGCTGCCGCTGGGCGCGCCGCAGGACGACGTCGTGGCGGGTGCCGCGGCGAGGACGACGGAGGCTGACCGATGACCGGACCCGTGCGGGTCGTGCTCGTGGACGACCAGGCGCTGCTGCGTGCGGGGATCGGGACGATCCTGTCGGCGCACCCCGGCATCGAGGTCGTCGGCGAGGCCGGGACCGGTGCCGAGGCCGTCGACCTCGTGCGAGCCACGCTGCCGGACGTGGTGTGCATGGACGTGCAGATGCCCGACATGGACGGCCTCGAGGCCACGCGTCGGCTGGTCGCGGACCCGGCCGTGCACGCAGCCGTCGTGGTGCTCACGACGTTCAACCGCGAGGACTACCTCGTCGAGGCGCTGCGCGCGGGCGCCGTGGGGTACCTGCTCAAGACGTCGCGGCCCGAGCAGCTCACGGACGCCGTGCTGCGTGCCGCCGCCGGCGAGGGGCTCCTGGCGCCCGAGGTGACGCGCGCCGTCATCGCGCGCGCCGTGCAGGAGCGCCCGGCGGCGCGGCCCGCGCCCGAGCCGGTCGTGCCGCTGACCGAGCGCGAGGGCGAGGTGCTCACGCTCGTGGCCCGCGGGCTGAACAACGACGAGATCGCCGCCGAGCTCGTGGTCAGCCGCGCGACCGTCAAGACGCACGTGTCGAACGTGCTGGCCAAGCTGGGCCTGCGCGACCGCGTGCAGGCGGTCGTCTACGCGCACGAGCACGGCCTGGCGGGCTGACGCCGCGGCTCGCGGCCACGGTCTCCGTCCCGGGACGGAGACGCAGGATCGGCCGCCCGCCCGAGGTGCCGGCGCCGCCGTCCCGCCTACCGTCGTGGCAGGACGTCCGGGAGTGCCGGACGCGTGGACGGCAGGAGGCACGATGCTCGAGCTGCACGGGGTCAGCCGATCGTTCGGCGACCGGCTCGTGCTCGACGACGTGAGCTTCACGGTCGGGCGCGGTCGGCTCACGGGGTTCGTGGGCGGCAACGGGGCCGGCAAGACGACGACGATGCGCATCATCCTGGGGGTGCTCGCGCCGCACGGCGGCACGGTGACGCTCGACGGCGCGCCGCTCGCGGGCGCGGCGCGCTCGCGGTTCGGGTACATGCCCGAGGAGCGTGGCCTGTACCCGAAGATGCAGCTCGCCGAGCACCTGACGTACCTCGCGCGCCTGCACGGGTTCGACAAGGCCGGCGCGGCGTCCCGCGCGCACGCGCTGATCGAGCAGCTCGGCCTCGCCGAGCGCGCGAAGGACCCGGTCGAGAGCCTGTCGCTCGGCAACCAGCAGCGCGCGCAGGTCGCGGCCGCGCTCGTGCACGACCCCGAGGTGCTCGTGCTCGACGAGCCGTTCTCGGGCCTCGACCCGATGGCGGTCGACGTCGTGCAGGGCGTGCTCGCCGAGCGCGCGGCGCGGGGCGTGCCGGTGCTGTTCTCGTCGCACCAGCTCGATGTCGTCGAGCGGCTGTGCGACGACCTCGTCATCATCGCCGGCGGGCGCGTGCGGGCCGCGGGCGGCCGCGAGGAGCTGCGCGCGCAGCACGGCACCGCGCGGTACGAGATCGTCGCCGACGGCGACGTCGCGTGGCTGCGGGACGTCCCCGGCGTCGCGGTCGACGAGCTCGCCGCCGCCACTGCCGTCTTCCGCGCGGACGACGACGTCGCGCAGCTCGTGCTGCGCACGGCGCTCGCCCGCGGCCCGGTGCACGCGTTCACGCCGCTGCGCCCGTCGCTCGCCGAGATCTTCCGCGACGTCGTCGTCGACGCGTCCGAGCCCGACCTGCAGGAGGCGGCCCGATGAGCACGACCACCACCCCCGCCCGTCCGTCGCTGGTCCGCGCGAGCATGCTGGTCGCCGAGCGCGAGATCACGTCGCAGGTGCGCTCGAAGTCGTTCCTGGTCTCGACGGCGATCCTGCTGGTCGGGATCCTCGCGGCCATCGTCGTCAGCTCGGTCATGTCGGGCCGCGCGAAGGACGACGTGCCGGTCGCGGTCGTGACGTCCGTCGCGGGCGAGCTCCCGACGACCGAGGGCCTGGCCGTCACCGACGTCGCCGACCGGGCCGCGGCCGAGCGGGCCGTGCGGGACGGCGACGTCGAGGCGGCGGTCGTGCCGGCCGACGGCCCGCTGGGCGTCGAGGTGCTCGCGATGGACTCCGCGCCGGACGCGCTCCTCGACGCGCTCACGCAGAAGCCCGAGGTCGAGCTGCTCGCGCCCGCGAACGCCGACGGCCCCGTGCGCTACGTCGTGACGTTCGGGTTCGGCCTGATCTTCATGATGTCGGCGATCAGCTTCGGCTCGACGATCGCGCAGAACACCGTGACCGAGAAGCAGACGCGCATCGTCGAGATCCTGCTGTCCGCGGTGCCGGCGCGCGCGCTGCTGGCCGGCAAGATCCTCGGCAACTCCGCGCTGGCGCTCGGGCAGACCGCGGCGATCGCGGCGGTGTCGGTGCTCGCGCTGGTGGTCACCGGGCAGGACGACCTGCTGACGCTCATCGGCACGCCCGTGGTGTGGTTCGTCGTGTTCTTCGCGGTCGGGTTCGTGCTGCTCGCCTCGGTGTTCGCGGCGAGCGCGTCGCTCGTGTCGCGCATCGAGGACACCGGCGTCGTGCTGCAGCCCGCGATGTGGCTGGTCATGGCGCCGTACTTCCTCGTGGTGTTCTTCAACGACAACGCGACGGTGCTCTCCGTGATGTCGTACGTGCCGTTCAGCGCACCCGTCGGCATGCCGGTGCGGCTGTTCCTCGGCGACGCGGCCTGGTGGGAGCCGCTGCTGTCGCTCGCGGTGCTCGCGGCGTCGTGCGTCGTGGTCATCGGCATCGCGGCGCGCATCTACGAGCGCTCGGTGCTGCGGATGGGGGCGCGCGTGCGCGTGCGCGAGGTCATCGGCAGCCGCGCCGCGGGCTGACCGCACGCCGGCCGCCGCGGGGCGCCGGACCTCCGACCGGGCCCGGCTCGGGGAACGGTCCGGCGCCCCGCGGCGTGCGCGCGGGCGCCGCGTCGACACCCCGCCCGCGGACCTGGCAGGCTGGACGACCTCATGCCTCACCTGCTCGGCGCTGACCGCGTCCACCTCACCCTCGGCACCCGCACGCTCCTCGACGGCGTGAGCCTCGGCGTCGACGACGGCCAGCGCATCGGCGTCGTCGGCCCCAACGGCGCCGGCAAGTCCACGCTGCTGCGCGTGCTCGCGGGCAACCAGGCCCCGGACGACGGCCGCGTCACGCGCGCGGGCGGCACCCGGGTCGCGCTGCTCGACCAGCGCGACGACCTGGGCGACGGCACCGTGCGCGACGTCGTGCACGGCGACGCCGACGCGCACGAGTGGGCGTCCGACGCGCGCGTGCGCGCCGTGCACACGGGCCTGCTCGCGGACGTCGCGCTCGACGCACCGGTCGCGCAGCTGTCCGGCGGCCAGCGCCGGCGGGTGGCGCTCGCGGCGCTGCTCGTGCGCGACGACGAGGTGCTGGTGCTCGACGAGCCGACCAACCACCTCGACGTCGAGGGTGTCGCGTGGCTCGCCGGCTACCTGGTCGAGCGCTACGCGCGCGGCAGCGGTGCGCTCGTCGTCGTGACGCACGACCGGTGGTTCCTCGACGCGGTGTGCACGCGCACGTGGGAGGTGCACGACGGCGTCGTCGACCAGTACGACGGCGGGTACGCGGCGTACGTGCTGGCCCGCGCCGAGCGCGCGCAGCAGGCCGCGACGGTCGAGGCGAAGCGCCAGAACCTGCTCCGCAAGGAGCTCGCGTGGCTGCGGCGCGGCGCGCCCGCGCGCACGTCGAAGCCGAAGTTCCGGATCGACGCCGCGACCGCGCTCATCGCGGACGAGCCGCCGCCGCGCGACTCGCTCGCGCTCGCGCGCACCGCGACCGCGCGGCTCGGCAAGGACGTGCTCGACCTCGAGGACGTGACGTACGCGCTGCCCGACGGCCGGGTGCTGCTCGACGACGTGACGTGGCGGCTCGGGCCGGGCGACCGGTACGGCGTGGTCGGCGTCAACGGCGCGGGCAAGACGACGCTGCTGCGGCTGCTCACGGGCCGCGCGCAGCCCACGTCGGGGCGCGTGCGGCGCGGCAAGACCGTGCAGGTCGCCGAGCTGCGGCAGGACGTCGAGGACCTCGACGAGGTCGCCGACCTGCGGGTCGTCGAGGCCGTCGAGCGCGAGAAGCGCTCGGTGGTGGTCGGTGGCAAGGAGCTCACCGCGAGCCAGCTGGTCGAGCGGCTGGGGTTCACGCGCGAGCGCGCCCGCACGCCCGTGCGCGACCTGTCGGGCGGTGAGCGACGCCGGCTGCAGCTGCTGCGCCTGCTGGTCGCCGAGCCGAACGTGCTGCTGCTCGACGAGCCGACCAACGACCTGGACACCGACACGCTCGCGGCGGTCGAGGACCTCCTCGACGGGTGGCCCGGCACGCTGATCGTCGTGTCGCACGACCGGTACCTGCTCGAGCGCGTGTGCGACCGGCAGGTCGCGCTGCTCGGCGACGGGAAGGTCCGGGACCTGCCGGGCGGGGTCGAGCAGTACCTCGAGCTGCGGGCCGCCGCGCTGGGCGGCGCGCGGTTCGCGCTGCCGGACGACGCGTCGTCGGCGGCCGGGGACGCGCCCGCGGCGGACGGCCCGTCTGCGCCCGCACCGTCGGC
>JAEYNO010000264.1 GCA_023412515.1 Actinomycetes bacterium | reverse complement strand
GCGCAGCCCGCCGCTCGGCGGGCTGCTGCACGTGACGGTCCCCGCGAGCGCACCGGCGGCGTCGACGACGACCCAGGACGCGCCGACGCCCAGCGTGCGGGCCGCCGTCACCTCGTCGCTCTGCGTCGCGCCCGTGAAGTTGAGGCCCGCGGCAGCGAGGTCGGCGTAGGCGGCGTGCAGCAGGCGCGTGAGCGCGGGCACGTCGGCGGCGGTCGTGGGGCGGAGCGCGAAACCCTCGGGGACGTCCATCGGCACCTACCCTGGCACGGCGCCGCACGTGCCCGCGCGGCCCGTCGCCCGCCGTGGGACGCCCGCCGTGAGACGCCCGCGACGACGCCGCGCGCACCGGCGTAGCATCGCCGCGACCATCCAGAGCGGCCGAGAGATCTGGCTCGACGACGCCGCAGCAACCCGCACGGGCGACCGTGGCGCAGGGTGCTACCGCCAGAGACGATGGGAGGACCATGACCGTGCAGCCGCGTCCCGCCCCCGGTTACGCCGGGGACGTCACCGCCACCGAGGCCTGGCAGATCCTGCAGGAGCGCGACGACGCCGTGCTCGTCGACGTGCGCACCGACGCCGAGTGGCGCTACGTGGGCGTGCCCGACCTGCGGCCCGTCGGGCGGCAGGCCGCGCTCGTCGAGTGGGTGCAGTACCCGTCCGGGCAGCCCAACCCGCGGTTCCTCGACCAGCTCGCCGCGACCGGTGTGACACCGGGCGACGGGCGACCCGTGGTGTTCCTGTGCCGCTCGGGCCAGCGCTCGATCGGCGCGGCGCAGGCCGCGACCGCCGCCGGGTACGGCCCGGCGTACAACGTGCTCGAGGGCTTCGAGGGCCCGACCGGTCCCGACGGCCACCGCGGCCACGTCGGCTGGCGCGCCGACGGCCTGCCGTGGGTCCAGCCGTGAGCGGCGCGACCCCCGACCTGCCCCCGGACCTGCCGGTCGACCTGCCAGGTGACCTGCCGCCCGGCCCCGGCGACTGGGACGACCACCGCGTCGACCGCGCCGCGCTGCGCCCCGACACGCTCGCGGTGCGCGGCGGGCTCGTCCGCACCGGGTTCGGCGAGATGTCGGAGGCCGTGTTCCTCACGCAGGGCTACACGTACGCGACGGCCGCGCAGGCCGAGGCCGGGTTCGCGGGCGACGTCGACCGGTTCCTGTACTCGCGCTACGGCAACCCGACCGTGACGACGTTCGAGGAGCGGCTGCGGCTGCTCGAGGGCGCGGAGGCCTGCTACGCGACGGCCTCGGGCATGTCCGCGGTGTTCACGGCGCTGGCCGCGCTCGTGCGCTCCGGCTCGCGGATCGTCGCGGCGCGCGCGCTGTTCGGGTCGTCGGTCGTGATCTTCGACGAGATCCTCGCGAAGTGGGGCGTGCGCACCGACTACGTCGACGGGCACGTGCCCGCGCAGTGGGAGGCGGCCCTGGCCACCCCGGCCGACGTCGTGTTCTTCGAGACCCCGTCGAACCCCATGCAGGACCTCGTCGACATCGCGACCGTGAGCCGGCTCGCGCACGCGGCCGGTGCGACCGTCGTCGTCGACAACGTGTTCGCGACGCCCGTGTTCTCGCGCCCGCTCGAGCACGGTGCCGACGTCGTCGTGTACTCGGCCACCAAGCACGTCGACGGGCAGGGGCGCGTGCTCGGCGGCGCGATCCTCGGGTCCACCGACTACGTGCGCGGGCCCGTGCAGACGCTGCTGCGCAACACCGGGCCGTCGCTCTCGCCGTTCAACGCGTGGGTGCTGCTCAAGGGCCTGGAGACCATGAGCGTGCGCGTGCGCCACCAGGCGGCGTCGGCGCTCACGCTCGCGCGGTGGCTCGAGGAGCAGCCCGGCGTCGCGCGCGTCCGGTACCCGTTCCTGGAGTCGCACCCGCAGCACGACCTGGCGCGCGCGCAGCAGACCGGCGGCGGCACCGTCGTGACGTTCGACCTCGCGGTCCCGCCCGACGCGCCCGCCGACGTCGCGAAGAAGGCCACGTTCGGCGTGCTCGACGCGCTGCGCGTCGTCGACATCTCGAACAACCTCGGCGACGCCAAGTCGATCGTCACGCACCCCGCGACGACGACGCACCGCAAGCTCGGCCCCGCGGGCCGCGCCGCGGTCGGCATCGGCGAGGCGACGGTGCGCCTGTCGGTGGGCCTGGAGGACGTCGAGGACCTGCGCGACGACCTCGCGCAGGCGCTCGCGACGCTCACGGGCTGACGGCAGGTCGCGGTCGGGGCTGGCGGTGGTCGGGACGGGCCGCGGTCGGGGCGGAGGTCAGCCCGCCGCGACGAGCCCGACCGCGACCACGGCGTCGGTCGCGGCCGTCACCGTCACGTCGACCGACCCGCCGGGCAGGTCGAACGCCGGGCCGTCGGCCATGGTGGCGCCGCCTTGGACGAGCGGCACGCACGGCGCGTCGTACGACGCGACCTCCGCGCCGGCCGCGACCACCGTGACCGTGACGGGCGCGCCGTCGTCCGACGTGCACACGACGCGCGGCGCGTACGCCCCGGCGGCGACGTCGGCGGGAGTCGCGCGCTGCGTGCCGCCAC
>JAEYNO010000374.1 GCA_023412515.1 Actinomycetes bacterium | reverse complement strand
TTGCACGGGTGTCGGAGCGGTGCCCTGCGCCGTCCTCGAGGCGCTCCGCTCGCTCGACGGCCGGTCGCCCGAGGTGTTCGCGGTCGACATCGACCCGGTCGCGGTGGACTGCGCCCGCCAGAACCTGCGCGGAACCGGCGCCGTCGTTCTCTTGGGTGACCTCGAGGCTCCGCTCCCGCGCGAGATCGCTGGCAGCGTCACCGTCTTGACTGCCAACGCGCCCTATGTCCCGAGCGGCGAGCTTGCTCTGCTGCCCCGCGAGGCGCGTGACTTCGAGCCGCCGCTCGCGCTCGACGGCGGGCCGGACGGCGTCGACGTGCAGCGTCGCCTGCTGGCCGCCGCACCCGCCTGGGTGCGGCCGGGCGGGCACGTGCTGGTCGAGACGAGCCGCGCGCAGGTCACGCTCACGCGCGCCGCGTGCCCGCCCGGGTGGCCGGTGGAGGTGCTGCGCGACGACGACGTCGACGGGACCGTCGTCGTCGCGCACCGCCCGCCGCCCACGGGCTGAGACCGCCGCTCCACGAGACCGGGGCGGGCGTGCGACAGCCGACCCTGGCGCGCCCGCCGCCCGGTCTCGCGGCGACCTCGTCCCGGTGGGCGGACGTCAGGCGACCGCGCAGGTCGCGCCGTTCAGCGCGAACGACGCCGGGCGCGGGTTGCTGCCCGCGTGGCTGCCGTTGAACCCGACGTCGACCGACCCGCCGGGCGCGAGCGTCCCGTTCCACGCGGCGTTGGTCGCGGTGACCGCGGTCCCCTGCTGCGCCCACGTCGCGCTCCAGCCCTGCGTGACCTGCTGCCCGCCGGTCAGCGCGAACGTCAGCGCCCACGACGTGAGCGGGGTGGCACCCGTGTTCGTGACGCGGACGTTCGCGGTGAAGCCCGTGCCCCAGTCGTGCGTCGTGTACGCGACGCGGCAGGTCGCCGGGCCGGAGGTCGGGGTGGGGGTGGGCGTGGTGGTCACCGTCGGCGTCGGCGACGGGGTCGGCGTGACCGTCGGGGTCGGCGTGACCGTCGGGGTCGGGGTCACCGTCGGGGTCGGGGTCACCGTCGGCGTCGGCGTCGGCGTCGTCCCGATGCGGGACGGGTCGACCACGCCCCAGAACGCGGGCTTGGCCTGCAGCGCGCCGTCGAACAGCAGCGGCGCCGCCCCGGCGCGCAACCACGTGCGGGAGTCCTCGAGGCCCCACACGGTGACGGACTCGAGCGACGCCGCGTGCCGCTTCAGCATCGTCAGCACGTCGCGGTAGTAGTACGCCTGCTCGAGCAGCCGGTCGGCCGGCGGCGTGGCCCACTGCTCGCCCGCGTGCCGGTACGTCGAGACGTCGAGCTCGGTGACCGCCTGCGTGACGGGCAGCGCCTCGAACGCCTCGATCGTGTCCTCGATCATGGGGACGGACCGGCCGACCTCGACGTGCAGCTGGTGGCCGACCCCGTCGACGGGCACGCCCTGCGCGAGCAGGTCGGTGACGAGGCGCAGGTAGGGCGCGCGCTTGTCGGGGTACTCGCTGTTGTAGTCGTTGATGAACAGCAGCACGTCGGGCCCGAAGGCGGCGCGCGCGTACCGGAACGCGTCGGCGACGTACGACGCCCCCAGGACGCGGTACCACTCGCTGCGCCGCATGCCGTCGGGCTGGGTCTCGTCGATCACCTCGTTGACGACGTCGAACGCGAAGATCGGGTTGCCGGGCGTGCCGTACTCGCCGTACGCGTCGCGGAAGTGGTCGGCGACGGCCTCGATGTGCCTGCGCAGGCGCTCGCGCAGCAGCGCCCGGTCGGCCGCCGACGTGGTGAGCGGAACGCCGTCACGCTCGAAGAACCACGCCGGGGTCTGCTGGTGCCACACGAGCGTGTGCCCGTAGACCCGCATGTCGTGCTCGAGCGCCCAGTCGACCATGAGGTCGGCGTCGCCGAACGTGAACGTGCCCTCGGCGGGCTGCACCGACTCGGGCTTCATCTGGTTGCCCGGCGTGATCTGCACGGCGTGGTGCGCCGCGAGGTCGCCGCGGCCGCCGAGCGTGTCGACCGGCTCGATGCCGAGCCCGAACGGGAAGTCGTCGGCCAGCGCGTCGGCCACCGACGGCAGCGACAGGTCGGGCGTGTACGTGACACCGCTGACGAGCACGTCGTCGAGCAGGAAGTCGGTGAGCGACCCGGTGGACTCGACGTACAGCGACGCGGTGTCGAACCGCCCGGGCGTGTACGACGCGACGACCTGCGTCCACTGCGACGTCACGCGCTCGACCGTGGTCACGGTCTCGTAGGACGCGACGCCGTCGACGTCGCGCTGCACAGACACGCGCAGCCCGGCCTCGCCCGCGCCGGCGGGCAGCCGCAGCCAGAGCCCGATCGTGTACGTCGTGCCGGGCACGAGCACGTCGGTGACGTCGACGGCGGCGCCGTTCCAGGACTGCGTGCGCCCCTGCACCAGCAGGCTGCGGGTGCCGCGCGCGCCGTCGGCCGTGAGCGCGACGGTCGCGTCGCCGCGGCCCGCCCACCCGCCCGCGTCGGTCTCGAAGTCGTCGTCGAGCACGACGGCCGGGGACTGCGCGCGGGCCGGCGCGGCGCCCGGGACGACCACGGCCGCGAGCGCGGCGAGCGCCACCAGGGCCGCCGCGAGCGCGAGGACGAGCGCGGTG
>JAEYNO010000337.1 GCA_023412515.1 Actinomycetes bacterium | reverse complement strand
GTCGTCGACGGGCGCCGCGTCCCCGCGGTGCTGGTCGCGACCGTCGTCGGCGCGGCCGGGGCGTTCGCGGGGTCGGTCGTCGGCGCGTCGTGGCGGCAGTGGGCCGACGACGACGGCCGGCTCGGCTCGGACACGCGGGCCGCGCTCGTCGAGGACGCGGTCGTGCTCGCGACGGCGGGGGCCCTGAGCCGCTGACGCGTCCGGCACCGCGCACCGCCGTCCCGGGTGGGAGCCGACCGAGGCTAGGTTCGACGCATGACCTGGCAGACCCTGTCCTCACGCGTCGCGTACCAGAACCCGTGGATCACGGTCCGCGAGGACGAGGTGCTCGCGCCGGACGGCTCGCCGGCGGTGTACGGCGTGGTGGAGATGCGGGACTCGGTGTTCATCGTCGCGCTGACCGACGACGACGAGGTCGTGCTCGTCACGACCGACCGCTACACGACCGGCCCGGGGTCGGTCGAGGTGCCCGCGGGCGGCGGCGAGGGTCAGGACCCGCTCGACGCCGCACGCCGCGAGCTCGCCGAGGAGGCCGGACTGACCGCCCGCGAGTGGACCCACCTCGGGACCACCGAGGCCCTCAACGGGGTCGCGCGCGCGGTCGAGCACGTGTACCTCGCGCGTGGCCTCGCATCCGTCCCTGACGCGGAGGCGACCGCGCACGAGCAGGCCGCCGAGGGCATCAGCGCCGTGCGGGCCGTGCCGTTCGCCGACGTGCTCGCGATGGTCCGCGCGGGCGAGATCCGCGACGGCGAGACGATCACCGCGCTCGCGCTCGCGGCGCTGCACCTGGGCCGGCTGCGCTGACGACGACGGGCCCGCCCCGGTGAGGGCGGGCCCGTCGTGTCGCGTCGTCGCCGAGGGTCAGTCGAGCGGCTCGTACGTCACGTGCACGACGTCGGCGACGGCCGTGGTCGCGCGGCCGTCGCTGGTCGCGTAGACGCCCAGGTGGACGCCCGTGAACCCGCCCGCGGTCTGCGTGCTGAGCGCGCGCCCGTCGACCGTGCCGACCGTGGTCCACGCGCCGTCGGGCTCGCGCGCCTCCGCGGTGTACGTCAGCCGGTCGGCGGTCACGCGCAGGTCGACCGCGCCGTCGCCGGGCAGCGGCAGCGTGCCGGCCGTGGTCCGCTCGTCGCCCTGCGTGAGCACGAGCTCGACCACGCGCGCGTCGCCGCCGCCGCGCAGCGCGAGGACCGCGTGGTGGGTGTCCTTCTGGCGGACCGCGACGCCCGCGCGCTCGTGCGGCGCCAGCCCGGGCGCCTCGACCGTCGCGGTGAACCGGGCCCGGTGGTGCTGCTGCCGCAGACCGAGGAACGCGGGCGTCGTCGGCTCGTCGAGCGTCGCGGGGCGCAGCGCGAGGCGCAGCGCTCCCGCGCGGGACGTCGTGTCGGCCGGGTCGTCGCCCGTGCGCAGCCGGTTCCAGCGCGGTGACAGCCCACCGGTCGTCGGGTCGGCGAAGGTCTCGGCGAACGGCTCGTCCGCGGCGGGGCGCACGACCTCGCCGTCGGGCACGGCGGGGTGCTCGACCAGCGGGGTCACCTGCCCGACGCCCGGGGCGAGCACGGGCCAGCCGTCCTCCCAGCGCGCGGGCACGACGAACGTCTCGCGGCCCAGCAGGTGGTGCCCCTCGACGGGGCGGGTGCCGAGCGCGAACGCCCACCACGCGCCGTCGGGGCCCTCGACGAGCTCGGCGTGGCCGACGCTCTGCACGGGGTGGTCGCCGCCCAGGTGCCGGTGCGTGAGCACGGGGTTGGCGCGGTTCCCCGCGTACGGGCCGGTGACGTGGTCGGCGCGCGCGACGGTCACGGCGTGGTGCACGTCGGTGCCGCCCTCGGCGATCACCAGCAGGTAGCGCCCGTCGACCTTGTACAGGTGCGGGCCCTCGGCCCAGACCGCGGCGTGCAGCGCGCCGTGCCACAGCACGTGCTCGGGGCCGACCAGCTGCCGCGTCTCCACGTCGAACCGGCGCAGCCAGATGTCCGTGGTCTGCGGGTCCTCGGGGTGCGGGTCGTGCGTGGGCCGCGCGCCGAGGTACCAGGCGGACCCGTCGTCGTCGAAGAACAGTGACGGGTCGATGCCCTCGGCGTCCTCGAGCCACGTGACGTCGCTCCACGGGCCGGCGGGGTGCTCGGCGCTCATGACGAAGTTGCCCGCACCGCGCCGCCCGTCGACGAGCGTGCAGGTCATCCAGAACGTGCCGTCGTGGTGCCGCAGCGTCGGCGCGAACAGCCCGCCCGACGGCTTGACGCCCGCCATGTCGAGCTGCGACCGCCGGTCGATCGCGTGGCCCACGTGCTCCCAGCGCGCGAGGTCCGTGCTGTGGTGCACGGGCAGGCCGGGGAAGTACTCGAACGTCGACGTCACGAGCCAGAAGTCGTCGCCCACGCGGCACACGGTCGGGTCCGGGTGGAAGCCCGGCAGGACGGGGTTGCCGACGGCGCCGCTCATGCCAGGGCCGCCACGGTCGTCGTGGGGCGCAGCGCGCGGTCGCGGCCGGGGAAGCGGCGCGGACCCGTGAGCTCGACGCCGCCGTGCAGCACGTCGCCCTCGCTCGAGCCGCCGACCTGCACGCCGATCGCGCCGGGGTCGACGACGCGTCGCAGGTCGACGCCCGTGTAGGACGTCAGGTCGGCGGGGACGGTGAAGGTCACGCGGCGGGACTCCCTCGGTGCGAGCGGGACACGGACGTACCCCGCGAGCTGCTTGACCGGGCGCGCGACGTCGGCGACCGGGTCGGACAGGTACAGCTGGACGACCTCGGTGCCGGGGCGCCCGCCCGTGCACGTCAGCGTCACGGACACGTCGAACGCGCCGTCGGTGGGCGCGGTCGGCGTGACCTCGAGGTCGGAGTACGCGAACGTCGTGTACGACAAGCCGTGGCCGAACGGGAACGCGGGCGTCGGGTCGAGGTTGCTGATGCGGTCCAGGCGCCGCGTGAGCGCCGGGCCCAGGTACGTCTGCGGGCCGCTGCCGGGGTCGCGCGGCACCTGCACGGGCAGCTTGCCGCTGGGCGTCACGCGCCCCGACAGCACGCCCGCGACCGCCCCCGCGCCCTCCTCGCCGGGCATGAACGCCTGCACGACCGCCGCCGTGCGGTCGGTGTACGCGCCGAGCGCGTACGGCCGGCCCGAGACGACGACGAGCACGACCGGCGTGCCCGTGGCGAGCACGGCCTCGACGAGCTCGTGCTGCACGCCCGGCAGCCGCAGGTCGGGCGCGTCGCAGCCCTCGCCCGACGTGCCGCGCCCGAACATGCCGGCGCGGTCGCCGACGGTCAGCACGCACACGTCGGCGTCGGCCGCGGCGCGCACGGCCGCGTCGAACCCCGACCGGTCGTCGCCGACCACGGCGCAGCCGGGCTCGTGCACGACGTCGTCGCCCGCGAGCTCGGTGCGCAGCGCGTCGAGCAGCGACGGCACCTCGACCCCCAGCCCGAGCTCGGGGTGCCGCGGCAGCACGTGGATCGGGTACGAGTAGCAGCCCAGCAGCACGCCCGGGTCGGCGGCCGACGGGCCGACGACGGCGACGCGACGCGGTGCGCGGTCGGCGGCCGTGCCCAGCGGCAGCACGCCGTCGCCGTTGGCGAGCAGCACGACCGACTCCTCGGCCAGGCGCCGGGCCAGGTCGCGGTTGGCGGGGCTGTCGAGGTCGATCGGCTCGTCGTCGGGGGCGCCGCCGGGCGGCGTGCCGTCGGGCGCGGGCGCGTCGAGCAGGCCGAGCTCGGCCTTCTGCCGCAGCACGCGGCGCACCGCGCGGTCCACGAGGTGCTCGTCGAGCCGGCCGTCGCGCACGAGCGGCGCGAGCTCGCCGAAGCACATCGTGTTGGGCAGCTCGACGTCGAGGCCCGCGCGCAGCGAGCGCGCGCCCGCGTCGGCGGCGTCGGCCGCGACGCCGTGCGCGGTCACGAGGAACGCGACCGCCCAGTAGTCCGAGACGACCGTCCCCTCGAAGCCCCACGCGCCGCGCAGCAGGTCGGTGAGCAGCGAGCGCGACGCGGCGACGGGCTCGCCGTCGAGGTCGGTGTACGAGTTCATGACCGACCGGGCGCCGCCCTCGCGCACGGCCATCTCGAACGGCGGCAGCAGCACGTCGGCGAGCTCGCGCGGGCCGATCGAGACCGGCGCGTGGTTGCGGCCGGCGCGCGACGCCGAGTACCCGACGAAGTGCTTGAGGGTCGCGACGACGCCCTGCTCCTCGAGCCCGCGCACGTACGCGGTCGCGATCGTGCCGACGGTGTACGGGTCCTCGCCGACGGTCTCCTCGACGCGACCCCAGCGGTGGTCGCGCACGACGTCGAGCACCGGGCCGAGCCCCTGGTGCACACCGAGGCGTCGCAGGTCCCGGCCGATGGCCGTGCCGACCTCGTGCACGAGGTCGGGGTCGAACGACGCGCCCCACGCGAGCGGCGCCGGGTACACGGTCGCGCCGTACGACGTGACGCCCGTGAGGCACTCCTCGTGAGCGATGGCCGGCAGCCCCAGACGGTGGTGCCCGGCCAGCTCGCGCTGCGTGCGCGCGAGCTTGGCCCGGCCCTCCTCGGCGGGGACCGGCTCGGTGCCCAGCACGCGCGTGAGGTGCCCCAGCCCGTGCCGTGCCGCGGTCGGGAAGTCGGGCCGGCGCGCACCGAACGTGTCCTGCATCGGGGCGACGACCTCGCCCGCGCCGCGCCGGTCGAACCAGTACGAGCCGAGCTGCGCGAGGCGCTCCTCGAGGCTCATCGTCGCCAGCAGCAGCTCGACGCGGTCCGCGACCGGCAGGCGCGGGTCCTGCCAGGGTCGCTCCGTGCGGGGGGACGTCGTGGCGGTGGTGCTCACCGGGCTCCTTCCGGGCCGGCCGACGGCTGCGGCGGCGGTGCGGTCGAGTCGCGGACCACGAGCGACGTGGCCAGCTCGATGTGGTGCGAGTCGGGCAGGCGGCCCTCGTCCATGCCGAGGACCGTGCGCAGGGCGACCCGCCCGATGTCCTGCAGCGGCTGGTGCACGCAGGTCAGCGGCGGGTTGGTCCACGCCGCGACGTACGTGTCGTCGTACCCGACGACCGACAGGTCGCGCGGCACGACGAGCCCGAGGCGGCGTGCGGCCTCGAGGACCCCGAGGGCCTGCGCGTCGCTGCATGCGAGCACCGCGGTGGGCGGGTCGGGCAGGCGCAGGATCGCGTCGGCGGCGTCGCGCGCGGCGTCGTGGTCGAACGCGACGTGCCGCACGAGCGCGGGGTCGGGCGTGACGCCCGCGCGCTGGCACGCCGAGCGGAAGCCGTCGACGCGTGCGACCGCGCCGATCGACGCCTCGGGTCCGCCGATCACGGCGATGCGGCGGTGCCCGAGCGCGAGCAGGTGCTCGGTCGCGGTGCGCCCGCCGGTCCAGTTGGTCGAGCCGACCGACACGAGCTCGGGCGTCGTGAGGTGCAGCGGGTCGATGACGACCACGGGCAGCCGGGCGCGCGCGATCGCGTCGTACGTGGTGTCGGTGACCTGCGCGGTCACGACGATCGCCCCCGTGCGCCGCGCCGCGACGAGGCGGCGGGTCCAGCTCGACGGCGGCTCGTCGCCGCCGCGGCGCACGCGCGAGACGGTGACGTCGACGTCGGCCTCCTCGGCGGCGAGCGTGACGCCGCGCAGCACCTCCATGGCGTACGGGCTGCCGAGCTTGTCGACGAGGAACTCGACCGTGCGGCGGCCGTCGCCGCGGCGGGCGCCGGGCGTGCGGTACCCGAGCTCGGCCGCGGCGGCCTCGACGCGCTCGCGGGTCGCGGCGGCGACGTCGGTGTGCCGGTTGATGACCTTCGAGGCGGTCGCGATGGACACGCCGGCGCGCTCGGCGACGGCCGTGAGCGTCGGCCGTCCTGCGGGTCGTGGCATCGGTGCCTCCTGGGTCGTCGGGCCGACGCTAGCCGGGCCACGTCGAAAACATCAAGTAGTTCGGGCGGGGTTTCAGGAGGTGGTCGGGTGCCCACGAGCAGCCGTTGACAGCGTCAGCGCCGAAAACTAGCGTCGCCGTTGCAGGCATTGTGCACGAAAAGTTTTCGATGACGAGAACCGGAGGCTCGACGATGAGTTCGACCGCACGCCCTCGGGGCGCGGACGGCACCACCCGCCCCACGAGCGAGCGGTGGCCCATCGCCGCCGCCATGCTCAACTTCCCCGGGTCGCAGGACGCGCCCGCGGACACGTGGGTCGACCACCTCGCCGAGGTCGCCTACGAGGGCTTCACCGAGGTCGACCTCACCGACTCCTGGGTGCAGCCCGGCGACCTGAGCCCCGCGCGGATCGAGGAGCTGCGCGGCGCGCTCGCCGCGACCGGCCTCGACCCCGTGGCGCTGTCCGCGATCCGCCGGTCCGTCATCGACCCCGTCGCGGGCGACGAGAACCTCGCGTACTCCCACCGCACGATCGACGCCGCCGCGGCCCTCGGCGTCAAGGTCGTGAGCGTCGGACTGCACCGGCCGCTGCTGCCCCAGCAGCGCCAGGCGTTCTGGTTCTGGACCGAGGAGGGTCCGCACGACGACACCGATGCCGACACGTGGGCGCGCGCCGTGCAGCGCCTGCGCGAGCTCGGCAAGCACGCCCGCGAGGTCGGCCTCGAGCTGTCGCTCGAGATGTACGAGGACACCCTGCTCGGAACCGCCGAGTCCGCCGTGCGGCTCGTGAACGACATCGGCGACGACGCCGTCGGCCTCAACCCCGACCTCGGCAACCTCATCCGCCTGCACCGGCCCATCGAGGACTTCCAGGCCGCGGTCGCCGCGTGCCTGCCCGTGTCGAACTACTGGCACGTCAAGAGCTACTTCCGCGACGAGGACCGCCACACCGGCACCGTCGTCGCGCTGCCCGCGCCCATGGAGATGGGCTCGGTCAGCTACCGCACCGCGCTGCGCACCGCGATCGACGCCGGGTTCACGGGCCCGCTGTGCGTCGAGCACTACGGCGGCGACGGCCTGTCGGTCGCGGCGCGCAACATGCGCTACCTGCGGCGCATGCTCGCCGTCGCCACGGGCGAGGCCCGCGAGCAGGTCCTGCGCACGGCGGGGGCGGGCCGATGAGCGCGCGCGTCGCCGTCCTCGGGCTCGGCGCCATGGGCCTGCCCATGGCCACGACCCTCGCCCGGAGCTTCACGACCGTCGGGTACGACGTGGCCCCCGAGCGCGTGACACTGGCTGTCGAGGCCGGCGCCGTGGCCGCCGCGAGCGTCGCCGAGGCGTGCGCGGGCACCGACGTCGTCGTCGTCGGCGTGCGCGACGGCGCACAGCTCGACGCGCTCGTGCTCGGCGAGGGCGGCGTCGCCGACTCGCTGGCCGCCGGGGCCGTGGTCGTCGTGACCTCGACCGTCGGCGAGGCCGCCGTGCGGTCCGTCGCCGACGCGCTCGCGGCCCGCGGCATCCACACCGTGGACGCGCCGGTCTCGGGCGGCCCCGTGCGCGCCGGGCAGGGCGACCTGCTCATCATGGTCGGCGCCGACGACGCCGCGCTCGCCGCCGCGCAGGGCGTGCTCGACGCGCTCGCGTCGTCGCTCACGGTCGTCGGCGGCATCGGCGCCGGGCAGCAGCTCAAGACGGTCAACCAGCTGCTGTGCGGCATCCACACCGCCGCCGCGTCCGAGGCGCTCGCGCTCGCGCACCGCCTGGGCCTCGACCTCGACGCGTGCATCGAGGTGCTCGGCCAGGGCGCCGCCGCGTCGTTCATGCTCGCCGACCGCGGCCCCCGCATCGCGGCCCAGCTGCGCGGCGAGGAGCCGCCGCTGCGCTCGCGGCTCGACGTCATCGGCAAGGACATGGGCATCGTCGGCGACCTCACCCGCAGCCTCAAGGTCGCGACGCCCGTCGCCGCGGCCGCCGAGCAGCTGTACCGCACGGTCGCCGCCGCGGGCCTCGAGGCCGCCGACGACTCGGTTGTCGCGACGCTCCTCGCCCGCCGGGAGGACACGTGGTGAGCCCGCTCGCGGACGACCCGGCCCGGTTCGTCGAGGACGCGCTCGAGGGGTTCGTCGACCTGTACCGCGACCAGGTGCGCCTCGTGCCCGGCGGCGTCGTGCGCGCCGTGCCGGCGCCGCGCTCGCAGGTCGCGGTCGTCGTCGGCGGCGGGTCGGGGCACTACCCGGCGTTCTGCGGGGTCGTCGGGCCCGGGCTCGCGCACGGCGCCGTGGTCGGCAACGTGTTCACGTCGCCCTCGACGGCCGACGCGGTGTCGGTCGGCGCCGCGGCCGCGGGGGACGCGGGCGTGCTCATGATCACCGGCAACTACGCGGGCGACGTCATGAACTTCACGCTCGCGCGCGACGAGCTGCGGCGGCGCGGCGTCGACGCGCACTTCCTCGTCGTCACGGACGACGTCGCGAGCGCACCGGCCGACGAGGTCGACAAGCGGCGAGGCATCGCGGGCGACCTCGTGGTCTTCAAGGCCGCGGGTGCCGCCGCCGCCGAGGGGGCGAGCCTCGACGAGGTGGTCGCCGCGGCCGAGCACGCCAACGCGCGCACCCGCACGCTCGGCGTCGCGTTCGACGGGTGCACGCTGCCCGGTGCGGACGCGCCGCTGTTCACCGTGCCCGAGGGCGTGTTCGGCCTCGGCGTCGGCATCCACGGCGAGCCGGGGATCGGCGAGGTGCCCGCGTGCAGCGCCTCCGAGCTGGCCGGGCTGCTGGTCGACCGGCTGCTCGAGGAGCGTCCCGAGGGCGCCGGACCGCGGGTCGCGGTGCTGCTCAACGGCCTGGGGCGCACCAAGTACGAGGAGCTGTTCGTGCTGTGGCGCGCGGTGCGGGCCCGGCTCGACGCGGCCGGGCTCGAGATCGTGGAGCCGGACGTCGGCGAGCTCGTCACGAGCCTCGACATGGCCGGCTGCTCGCTCACGCTCGTGTGGCTCGACGACGACCTCGAGCGGTGGTGGACCGCGCCCGCGCAGACGCCCGCGTACCGCAAGGGTGCGTCGCCGGCCGCGGGTGGGGGCGCCGGCGGGGCTGACGCGAGCGCCGGGGCAGGTGCGGCTGGTGGAACGGACGCGGACGGCGGATCCGGCACGTCTCGCGCCGGGGAGAGCCGGCG
>JAEYNO010000308.1 GCA_023412515.1 Actinomycetes bacterium | reverse complement strand
CAGCGCGCCGACGTACCAGCCCTGCCCGCCGCCCGCGTGGCGACGGCGCACGACCGCGGCGCAGCCGCCGAGGTACCCGCCGACGACGGCCGCGACGGCCTCGCCGTCGTCGACGCGCAGACGCTCGGCCCAGTCGTGCACGCGCACGTCGCCCAGCAGGTCGGACCGCAGCTCGACGCCCGCGTCCGGCAGCGGCACCCACTCCTCGCCCGAGCCGCCGACGAGGTCCGCGAACGGCACCGGGAACCTGCCGGTGCGCACGTGGGCGTCCCGGTCGACCACGCCCGAGAACGGCCCGAGCAGCAGCACGCCGCCACGCTCGACGACGCGCCGCAGGCCCGCGACGTGCGCGTCCTCGACCAGGTGCAGCTGGGGCGCGACGACGAGGTCGTAGGCGTCGAGGTCGGCGTCGGGGCCCACGACGTCGACCGCGACGCCGTCTTCCCACAGCGGCCGGTAGTACGCCAGCACCTGCGGCAGCGCGCGCAGCCGCTGCGACGGGGACGCCGGCTCCTCGGCGGCCCACCAGCTCGGCCAGTCGAAGACGAGCGCGACGCGCGCGGGCACACGCGCACCGACCACCTCGCGCAGGCGCGCGAGCTCGGCGCCGTGCGCGACGACCGCGCGGTGCAGCGCCGTGTCCGGGCCGGCGTGCGGCACGAGGGCCGAGTGGTACCGCTCGGCGCCGGCGACGGACGCGCGCCACTGGAAGAAGCACGACCCGTCGGCACCGCGCGCGACCGCGCGCAGCGAGTCGAGCCGCAGCTGGGCGCTCGTCTTCGGCACGTTGTGCGGGCGCCAGTTCACCGCGCCCGCCGCCTGCTCCATGACGAGCCACGGCGCGCCACCGGCCAGGCCGCGCGCGAGGTCGTGCGTGAGCGCGACGCGGACGACGTCCTGCGGGTCGGCGGGGTCGCCGTAGACGTCGTCGGCGACGACGTCGAGGTGCGGGGCCCACCGCCGGTAGTCGGTGGGGCGGTGGAAGCCCATGAGGTTCGTCGTCACCGGCACGTCCGGCGCGTGCTGCCGGATCACGTCGCGCTGCTCGAGGTAGAGCGCGAGGAGCTGGTCGGACGCGAACCGCCGGTGGTCCAGCGCCTGCGTCGGGTTGACCAGGTACGGCGCGGCCCGCGGCGGGATCACCTGACCCCACTCGTCGTACCGCTGGCTCCAGAACGCGGTGCCCCACGCGCGGTTGAGCTCGTCGAGGCTGCCGTGCCGGGCGCGCAGCCACGTGCGGAACTCGTGCGCGCAGTGCTCGCACCAGCAGACCTGGCCGTACTCGTTGCCGACGTGCCACATGCGCACGCCCGGGTGGCCGCCGTAGCGCTCGGCGAGCACGCGGGTCAGCGCGAGCGCGCGCTCGCGGTAGTGCGGCGAGGAGGGGCAGAAGTGGTTGCGCGAGCCGTGCGACATCCGCACGCCGTCGGCGGTCACCGCGCGCGCGCTCGGCCACAGCACCCCGAGCCAGGGCGGCGGCGACGCGGTGGGGGTCGCGAGGTCGACGAGGATGCCGTTGTCGTGCGCGAGGTCGACGACGCGGTCGAGCCAGTCGAGCTCGAAGCGCCCGGGCCGCGGCTCGAGGGTCGCCCACGAGAAGACGCCGACCGTGACGAGGTTGACCCCCGCCGCGCGCATGAGGGCGACGTCCTCGTGCCAGACGTCGGGGTGCCACTGCTCGGGGTTCCAGTCGGCGCCGTAGAGCAGCCCGACCTCGTCCGTGAGGGCGGCGAGCGTGGGGGCGCCCCCGCTCGCGTCCGACCCGGTCATGCCCCCACCCTCTCGTCCCCGTGGCGCCGACCGGAAGCGTCGAAGCGCTTCGCCAGCGTAGTGCGTCGATATCGATCTCTACGCCGGCCCACGTCGCAGGGTCGAGCCGGACGGCCGCCCAGGTGCCAGGCGAAGCGCTTGCGTGCGCGAGGGGCGCCCTGCGGCTCCCGCCCGCGCCGCGCCGCCGCCCCGATCGGCGCCGCACGCCGCGCTAGGGTGTGCCGCACCTCGCCGCGCGGGCGCGGGACCCGGACCGCGCGGCACGGGACCGGCCCGCAGCGCGTGACGAACGGAGCGACATGGCGACGACGATCGACGACGTGGCACGCGCGGCGGGCGTGTCGACCTCCACCGTGTCCTACGTGCTGTCCGGCAAGCGCCCGATCTCCGCGCCGACCCGGCAGCGCGTCGAGCGCGCGATCCGCGACCTCGGCTACCGCCCGCACGCGGGCGCTCGCGCGCTCGCGTCGAGCCGCACCAACGTCCTCGCCCTCATGGCACCGCTGCGCGTCGACGTCAACGTCTCCGTGATCATGCAGTTCGTCACCGGCGTCGTCACCGCCGCCCGCACGTTCGACCACGACGTCCTGCTGCTCACCGCCGACGAGATCGCCGGCATGGAGCGCGTCGCGAACGGGTCCATGGTCGACGCCCTCGTCATGATGGACATCGAGGCCGACGACCCGCGCGTGCCCGTGCTCGCCGGTCTCAGCCAGCCCGCCGTCCTCATCGGCCTGCCGCGCGACCCCGAGGGGCTGTCGTGCGTCGACCTCGACTTCGAGGCCGCCGGCCACCTCGCGGTGCGGCACCTCGCGCGGCTCGGGCACCGGCAGGTCGCGCTGCTGGGCTCGCCGCAGGCCGTCCTCGACCGGCACACGTCGTACGCCGAGCGCATGATCCGCGGGTTCACCCGCGGCGCCGCCGAGTCGGGCCTCACCGGCCTGGTCGAGCCGTGCGAGTCGTCGATGTCCGGCGCCGTCGCGGCGGTGGACCGTGTGCTCGCAGCCCTGCCCGACGTCACCGCGCTCGTCGTCCACAACGAGGTCGCGCTGCCCTGGGTCCTGGCGACCCTCCGCGAGCGCGGGCGGCACGTGCCCGACGACGTGTCGGTCGTCGCGGTGTGCCCGCCCGACGTGGCGGTCGGCCAGGCGCTCCCGCTGACGAACGTCGACATCCCGGCGCACACGATCGGCAAGGTCGCGGTCGAGATGGCGATGGCGCGCGTCGAGCGCGACGAGCCCGCCGAGACCCGGCTGATCGCGCCGATGCTCGTCGAGCGCGCGAGCACCGTCGCCCCCGTGCGCTGACGCACGCCGGGCCGGCACGGCGCCGCGGGGCCGGGCGTGCACGACATCAGCCCTTGATCGCACCGAAGATGACGCCCTTGGTGAAGTGCCGCTGCACGAACGGGTAGACGACCAGGATCGGCACGATCGCCAGCACCATGACCGCCATCTTCACGGGCAGGCCCGTCACGGCCCCCGTCGCGACGTCGACCTGCCCGACGCCCGAGCCGGGCAGCGTCACGCCCTGCAGCACGTACGACCGCAGCACGAGCTGCAGCGGCCACTTGGCGTTGTCGTTGATGTAGAGGATCGCGTTGAAGAACGCGTTCCAGTACCCCACGCCGTAGAACAACGCGATGACCGCGACGACCGCACGCGACATCGGCAGCACGACCCGGCCCAGGATCCGCCAGTCCCCCGCGCCGTCGATGCGCGCGGCGTCGAGGATCGCCGGCTCGAGACCCATGAAGAAGTTGCGCAGGATCAGCACGTTGAACGCCGAGACCGCGCCGGGCAGGATCAGCGCCCAGTACGAGTCGACGAGCCCGAGCCCGCTCACCACGAGGTACGTGGGGATCAGGCCCGCGCCGAAGAACATCGTGATGAGGAAGACGAACAGGATCGGGCGGTGCCACAGCGACGAGGGCCGCGAGAGCCCGTACGCCGCGAGCACCGACACGATCGTCGAGATCACCGTGCCGACCGCCGTGATCCCGATGCTCACGAGCGCCGCCCGCGTCACGACCCCGCCGGACAGGATCTGCTTGTAGGCGTTGAGCGTCAGCTCGCCCGGCACCACCACGAGCCCGCCCGCGCGGATGGTCTCGGCCTGCGTCGACAGGCTCGTGAGGACGACCGTCCACAACGGGAAGACGACCGCCAGCACGACGCCCGTCAGCACGACGAACTTCAGGGCCGCGCCGACCCTGCTGGGCGGCTCCTCCCAGGCCGCGCGGTGGCGCGAACGGCGCGGGCGGCGGGGACGGCCCGCCGCGTCGGCCGCGAGGTCGCGCGGGATCAGCGCGACGTCGGTGTCGATCTCCGGTGTCGTTCCGCTCTGCGTGGTCATGACCTGCGATACACCCCCGACTCGCCGAACACGTGCGCGAGCTTGTTGGCCCCGAGCACGAGCGCGAGGCTGACGACTCCCTTGACCAGGCCCGCGGCGGCCGCGAAGCTCCAGTCCCCGTAGATGACGCCCTGGTAGTAGACGTACGTGTCGATGACCTCGGCGACGTCCGCGCCGACGGCCCCGCGCTGCAGGATGAGCTGCTCGAAGCCGACCGTGAGCGCGTCCCCCAGGCGCAGGATGAGCAGCAGGATGATGACCGGCCGCAGCGCAGGCAGCGTGACGTGCCACGTGCGCCGCCACCGGTTGGCCCCGTCCACCGCGGCGGCCTCGTACTGCTCGGGCGACACGGTGGACAGCGCGGCGAGGAAGATGATGATCCCCCAGCCCGCGTCCTTCCAGACCGACTGCATCGTGATGAGCACGAGGAACGTGTCAGGGTTGGTCATGAGGTCGAAGCCCGACCCGAGCCCCGCGTCGCGCAGCGTCTGGTTGACCAGGCCCGCACCGCCGAAGATCTGCTGGAAGATCGTCACGACCAGCACCCACGAGAAGAAGTGCGGCAGGTAGACGATCGACTGGATGGTGGTCCGGACGCGCGGCGTCACGACGCTGTTGAGCAGCAGCGCGAGCACGATCGGCACGGGGAAGAAGAACACGAGCTGGAACGCCGTGATGACGAGCGTGTTCTGCACCGCGTCGAGGAACAGCGGGTTGGAGAACACGCGCTCGAAGTTGGCCCACCCGACGAACGGGCTGCGCAGGAACCCGACGTACGGCGAGTAGCTCTGCCACGCGATGACGTTGCCCAGCATCGGCACGTACGCGAACACCGCGAGCAGCGTGATCGCGGGCAGCACCATGACGAGCAGCGCGCCGTCGCGCCGCAGCCGCGTGCGCAGCGGGACCTTGCGGACGGGCACCTTCGCCGGGCGGGAGGGGGCGGGCGCACCCGCCCCCTCCGCGACCGGGTCCGGTGCTGCGGCGCGCCGACCCGCGCCGCGACGGACGACCTGACCGGGGCTCGTCACCGCGCGTCCAGGATCTCCTGGTAGAACGTCCGCAGCTCCTCGCCGCCGGACGCCCGCCACGTCTCGACCGCCGCGTCGAGGTCGTCGAGCGACTTGCGCCCGCGCGAGATGTCCTTCTCGAGGTCGACGAACGGCTGCCCGATCGACGCGTACTGCACGGGCTCGACGATCTGCTGCGCGTAGAACAGCGGCTCGGTGATGAACTCCGCCGCCTTGGTCTGCCACTCCGACGACGCCTTGACGTACCCGGGGTACTGCACGCGCGCGTTCGCGATGGGCGGGTCGACCAGGAACATGTAGGTGGGCTGCATCTCGGTGGCCGCGAGCGGGGTGGGCACGGGCAGGCCGTCGGCGCCGCGCTCGTAGTGCACGCCCTCGACGCCGTTGTTGATGACGTCGAACTCGGTGGTGCCGAAGGGGGCGGCGAGCACGTTGGCGATCGCGAGCAGCTCGGTGATGCGCGCCTCGTCGTCGCTCTTCTTGAGGAACGAGAAGATGTTGGCGGGGTTGCCCTTCCACAGCACGGGCGTGCCGCCGTCGGCCGCGAAGGGGTCGAGCGGCTGCTGCCAGAACGCGGGGTTGCTCGCGAGGTTGTCGCGCAGCGCCTCGTGCCAGCCGCCGAGGCCGTCGTTCATGATGAGCGACTGGCCGGACTGGAACCGGGTCTTGGCCTCGCCGGCCTGGTCGGCGACCGCGTCGGGGTGGACCGCGCCGCTCGCGAAGAGCTCGGCGTTCCACGCGAGCGCCGCGCGGTACTGCTCGGTCTCGACGCGGTGCACGAGCCTGTCGCCCTCGAGGATCCACTTGGGCGGCACGCCGTGGATGATGGCCGCGGTGTTCCACAGGTCCTCGGCGCCCCACCGGTTGCCGCCCGTGAGCTCCTTGGCGAGGTCGAGCAGGTCCTGGCCGTTGCTGACGGACGGCGTGATGCCGAGCTCGTCGAGCACGTCCTTGCGGTAGAAGATCGCGTCGGTGATGATCTCGCCCGGGAACGGCAGACCGTACAGGCGGCCGTTGAAGACGCAGAACTTCCAGGCGTCGGTCGGGATGTTCGCGAGGTTCGGGTACTGCTCGACCTTGTCGCCGCCGAGGAAGTCCGTGAGGTCCTGGAAGAGGTTCGGCACGATCTCGGACCCGAAGCGCGGCGGGATGTTCCAGGACGGGACGCTGACCCAGTCCGGCACGTCCTTGGCCGACGCGAGCACGGTCGCGAGTTTGTCGCCGTAGACGTTGCCGTCGGTGATCTGGAACGTGATGGTCGAGCCGAGGATGCCGTTCACGGCCTCGTAGTACTGGTTGCCCTTGGTCGGGGGGATCGTGCCCCACAGCGGGGTCATGGCCGTGAACGAGGACCCGGCACCCGGGGGCTCGGGCACGGACTGCACGAGCTCGTCGGGCAGGGTCTCGTAGCCGGGGGTCGAGCCGTTGACGCTCGGGTAGTCGGGCGCGACGTAGTCGACGGGGACGTACCTCGGCAGCACGTCGGCCGAGGGCGTGGCCCCGGGTGCGGCGGCGGGCGGGGCGTCGGTGCTGCACGCCGTGAGCAGCGACGGCACGCCGACGACGGCGGCGCCGGCCGCGACCAGGCCGAGGAACGAGCGACGACGGACCTCGACGTCGCCGAGGCGTGCGGTGGAGGTGGTGGTGGTGTTCATCAGCGTCCTTCACTCCCTCGTGGAAACGGACGTGCACGGGACGGCGGGACGGTCGCGACGCCGGGTCCTCGGTGACCCGGCGTCCCGCCACGGCGTCGAAGCGGTTCGATTCATATCGCCTTGGCGAATCTAGGGCAGGTCCGGTATGTGAGGCAAGACACGCAGACCAGACGATCGGGGCTTGTTCCTGACCAGGACTTCGACCACGATGGCTGCGCGGAGAGCTCGACGACGACGTCGAAACGGTTCGACCAGACCCGTGCGTCCGGCCGCCGTCCGCCCCGCCAGGCCCACCCGCCCGCCCCGACCGACGAGGACCGCCGTGGCCGACGACGCCCCCACGACCACCCCCGCAGCACCCGCGCACGCCCCCGGCACGCCACGGTGGCGCGACCCCGCGCTGCCCGTCGAGCAGCGCGCCGCCGCGCTGCTCGCCGAGCTCACGCGCGACGAGCGGATCGCCCTGCTGCACCAGCACGCCCCGGCCGTCGAGCGCCTCGGGCTCGCCGCGTTCCGCACGGGCACGGAGGCCCTGCACGGCGTCGCCTGGCTCGGCACCGCCACCACGTTCCCGCAGCCCGTGGGCCTCGCCGCGACCTGGGACGTCGACCTGCTCGCGCGCGTCGGGGCCGCCGTCGCCGTCGAGGTGCGCGCCAAGCACGCGGCCGACCCGACGGTCTCGCTCAACGTGTGGGCGCCCGTGGTCGACCCGCTGCGCCACCCCGGCTGGGGCCGCAACGAGGAGGGCTGGTCCAGCGACCCCCACGTGACCGCGCACCTCGCGACCGCCTACGCGCGCGGCCTGCGCGGCGACCACCCCGTCTACTGGCGCACCGTGCCCACGCTCAAGCACTTCCTCGGGTACGACAACGAGACCGACCGCGCCGTGACGAGCACGCAGCTGCGCCCGCGCGTGCTGCGCGAGTACGAGCTGCCCGCGTTCCGCGGACCGCTCGAGGCCGGCGTCGTCGGCGCCGTCATGCCGTCGTACAACCTCGTGAACGGCCGCCCGGCGCACCTGTCCGGCGAGCTCCTCGACGAGCTGCGCTCGTGGTCCGCCACGTCGCTGCTCGTCGTCTCGGACGCCGCCGCCCCGGGCAACGTCGTGACCTTCCAGCGCTACCACGGCGACCACGTCACGTCGCACGCCGCGCTGCTGCGCGCGGGCGTCGACTCGTTCACGGCCGACGACGCCGACCCCCGCCCCACGATCGAGCGCGTGACCGCCGCGCTCGAGCGCGGGCTCCTCACCCAGGCCGACGTCGACCGCGCCGTGCTGCGCCAGCTCGAGCTGCGGCTGCGCACCGGCGAGCTCGACCCCGACCTCGACCCGTGGGTCGTCGACGCCGACGCGATCGACCTGCCCGAGCACCGCGCGCTCGCGCGCGAGGCCGCCGCGCGGGGGGTCGTCGTGCTCGAGGACGACGGCGTGCTGCCGCTCCCCCGCGACGCGTCCGTCGCCGTCGTCGGCCCGCACGCCGACCGCGTGCTGCACGACTGGTACTCCGGGACCCCGCCCTACCTCGTCGACCTCGGCACCGCGCTCGCCGAGGCGCTCGGCCCCGACCGCGTGCACGTCGCCGACGGCGCCGACCGGGTCGCGCTGACCGCGACCTCCACCGGCCGCGGCGTGCGCGCGCTGGGCGACGGCACGCTCGCCGCCGACGCCGTCGAGGTCGTCGCGCACGACGTGACCGACTGGGGCGACGGCCTGCTCACGCTGCGCGACGTCGCGTCCGACCGTCTCTGGAGCGGCGCCGGGTGGGTCGTGCGCGCCGACGCGACGCGCGTCGGCGGGTGGGTCGCGCAGGAGTCGTTCCGCGCGCACCGCCACGACGACGGCACGTGGTCGCTGCGGCACGTCGGCTCGGGGCGCTGGCTGCGCGTGCAGCACGACGAGGCCGGGACGCTGGTCGCCGAGGCGCCCGACGCCGCACAGGCCGAGCGGTTCGCGGTCCGCGTGCTGCGCAGCGGCACGACGGAGGTCGCACGCGCCGCGGCAGCCGCCGACGTCGTCGTCGTGACCGCCGGCAACGACCCGCACCTGCACGGCCGCGAGACCGAGGACCGTCCGCACCTCGCGCTGCCCGCGAGCCAGCGTGCGCTGTGGCGCGCGGCCGCCGCCGCGAACCCGCGCGCCGTGCTGCTCGTCGTCTCGTCGTACCCCTACGTGCTGGGGGCGGAGGCGGACGCCGCAGCGGCCGTCGTGTGGTCGTCGCACGGCGGGCAGGAGCACGGGCACGGCCTCGCCGACGTGCTGCTCGGCGACGTCGAGCCCACCGGTCGGCTCGCGCAGGAGTGGCCCGCCGACGCCGCGCAGGCCGGCGACCTGCTCGACTACGACGTCATCGCCACGCGCACCACGAGCTGGTACTCGCCCGCGCCCCACCGGTACGGGCTCGGGCACGGCCGCACGTACGGCGACGTGCGCTACCTCGCGCTCGACGTCGCCGCGGACCGCGCAGGGGTCCACGCGGACCGCGCGCCCGTCGACGAGGACGCGACCCTCGTCGCGCGCGTGACCGTCGAGAACCGCGGCGCACGACCCGCCCACGAGCTGGTCCAGCTGTACGTCGACGCGCCCGAGCACCGGTTGCCGTACCCGCACCGGCTCGTCGCGCACGCACGGGCCGTCGTGGCCCCGGGCGCGACCGCCGTCGTCGAGCTGCGCGTGCCGGTGCGCGACCTCGCGGTGTGGGACGTCACGCGTGACCGCTGGGTCGTCGAGCCCGGCCGGTACGTGCTGGGTGCCGGACCGTCCAGCACCGCCGTCGCGCAGCGGGCGGACGTCGACGTCACGGGCGAGCCCGTGCCGCCGCGCGACCTGCGGGACCGACCCGCGCGCGCCGCCGACGCCGACGACCTGCGGGACCTGGACCTGTCCGAGCGGACGCGCGACGCCGGCACGTGCGTGCAGGTCCGGCGCGGTCGCACCGCGGGTGAGGTGCTGCTGCGCGACTGCCGGGTCGCGGGCGCGAGCGGGATCACGCTCGAGGTCGCCCGCACGGGGCCCGGGCCCGCGCGCGTCGAGGTCGTGGCCGCCGCCACCGGCACGCGGCTCGCGCTCCTGGACGTGCCGGACGGTCTCGGACGGCACGACTGGACGCTCACCGCCGTGCCCTTCGGCGCGGCGGGGCCGTCGGGCGCGGCCGTGCCGGACGTCGCGGACCTGCGCGTCCGCCTCACGGGTGCCGCGCGGCTCGCGACGCTGCGCCTCGTCTGACGCCCGCGCCGCTCCCCTCGACCACCGGGCCGCCCGACGAGCCGTGCGCGCGCGTGC
>JAEYNO010000301.1 GCA_023412515.1 Actinomycetes bacterium | reverse complement strand
CGCCCGCGGCGTGCGCCTCGCGGTCGACGTGGGCACGGTGCGCGTCGGGGTCGCGTCGAGCGACCCCGACGGCCTGCTCGCGACGCCGGTCGAGACCGTCGCGCGCGCGTCCGGCAAGCCGCGGCCCGGCGCGTCGGACGTCGCCCGGATCGCGCGCGAGGCGCGCGAACGAGGTGCGGATGTCGTGTACGTCGGACTTCCGCGCCATCTCTCGGGCGCCGAAGGGTCGTCGGCGGGGCTCGCGCGCGCGTACGCTGTCGCACTGGCGCGCGCGGTCGGACCCGTCCAGGTCCGGCTGGTCGACGAGCGGATGAGCACGGTGTCCGCCCATCACGCGCTCCAGGCGTCCGGCCGATCCGGGCGCCGCCACCGGCAGGTCGTCGACCAGGCGGCCGCGGTGGTGATCCTGCAGCAGGCGTTGGACGCGGAGCGGTCCACGGGACGACGTCCCGGGGAACGGGTCGAGGTCGACCCTGGCCGTGACGCGGCAGCACCAGGGGGCGGTGCGGGCGACGGCACGACGACGGTGGAGTGACGCACACGTGAGCAACCAGACGGAATGGTGGGCCCCCGTGAGGTCGGAAGACGGCTCGGCCGATCTGTTCGGCGGTGACCGCGCGACCCCCGACGGCGGTGCGCAGCCGCCGCGCCGCCGGTCGCGTGCGTCGGGGCGCAAGCGCGAGGAGCGGCTGCGCAAGCAGCGTCGTCGGCGTTCGATCGGCGTCCTCGTCGTGGCGCTCGTGCTCGTGGCCGGGGCGGGGTACGTCGTGTACTCGCTCGTCGGCGGCTCGCTGTTCGGCGACGGCACGAGCACCGCGAGCGGCGTCGACGACTACCCGGGGCCGGGCCGTCCCGGCGCGCCGACGATCACCGTCAACGCGGGAGACTCGGGCGCGGTTATGGGCAAGACCCTCGAGGAGGCGGGGATCGTCGCGACCGCGAAGGCGTTCACGGCGGCCTTCAACGCGAACCCCGAGGCGTCGAGCATCCAGCCGGGCACCTACCAGCTCCTGCTGGAGATGAAGGCCCAGGACGCGGTGCTCGCGCTGCTCGACCCCAAGAGCCGGGTGTCGATGCGCGTCACGATCCCCGAGAGCTGGACCGCCGACCAGATCTACGACAAGGTCAGCCAGGTCACGCTGGTCCCGGTCGAGGAGCTGCGTGCGGCCGCCGCCGACCCCGCCGCGATCGGTCTGCCGCCCGAGGCGAACGGGAACGTCGAGGGCTGGCTGTACCCGTCGACCTACCAGTACGAGCCGGGCACGACCCCGGCGCAGATGATCGGGCAGATGGTCGCCAAGACGATCGAGGTCCTGACGTCCAAGGGCGTCCCGCAGGACCAGTGGGAGACGGTCCTCATCAAGGCCTCGCTCATCGAGCGGGAGGCGTTGGCGGACGACGACCGTCCCAAGATGGCGCGCGCCATCGAGAACCGCCTCGAGAAGGGGATGCTGCTGCAGATCGACGCCTCGCTCGCCTACGGTCTCGGGATCTCGGGCACGCAGCTGACGCTCGACACGATCCGGACGTCGGACAACCCGTACAACCTCAACCGGTTCACCGGGCTGCCGCCGACCCCCATCGCGGCGGCCGGCGAGCCCTCGATCGACGCGGTGCTCAACCCCGCGGACGGTCCGTGGCTGTTCTGGATGACGATCAACCTCGACACGGGCGAGACGCGGTTCGCCACGACCAACGACGAGCACGAGCAGAACAGGGCGCTCTACCGGCAGTGGCAGGCGGAGAAGGCGGCCCAGGAGGCGCAGGGCGACGAGGAGCAGGACGGGTGACGAGCACGGTGCACCGGGCCGCCGTGCTCGGGCACCCGGTGGCGCACTCGCTGTCGCCCGTCCTGCACGCCGCGGCGTACGCGGAGCTGGGGCTCGACGGCTGGCGGTACGACGCGGTCGACGTGACGCAGGACGCGCTCGAGGCGTTCCTGCGCGACCTCGACGGCTCCTGGGCCGGGCTGAGCCTGACGATGCCCCTGAAGCAGAGCGTGCTGCCGCTGCTCGACCACGTCGAGCCGCTCGCGGAGGTCGTGGGAGCGGTCAACACCGTGCTGCCGCAGGGCTCGGGCGCCGGTCGGACGCTGACGGGCGCCAACACGGACGTGCACGGGATCGTCGCGGCGCTCGGCGAGGCCGGGGTCCACGGCGGCGTCCGCGCGGCTGCCGTGCTGGGCGCGGGCGCGACGGCGGCGTCGAGCCTGGCCGCGCTCGCGCAGCTCGGGTGCGCCTCGCCCGTGGTCTACGTGCGTTCGCAGGCGCGCGCGGGAGGCCTGCTGCGTGCCGCGCACCGCATGGGCGTGGAGCCGCGGCTGCACCGTCTCGACGACGCCGCGTCGCGGCTCGCCACCGCGGACGTCGTCGTGAGCACGCTGCCGGCCCACGCCGCGGACCCGATCGCGCTCGCCCTGCCGCCGGCGGTGACCGGTGCGCTCCTCGACGTCTGCTACGACCCGCGGCCGACCGCGATCGGTGCGGCGTGGGCCGCGCGGGGCGGCGCGGTCGTCGGCGGCGAGCGCATGCTCCTGCACCAGGCGGCCGAGCAGGTGCGCCTCATGACGGGCCGTGTCGCGCCCGTCGAGGCGATGGACGTCGCGCTGCGCGGCGCGCTCGCCGCGGCCTGACACGGCCGGCGGGCGACGGCACGCACGGCGAAATGGCTCCGGCGCGCGCTTCAGACCTCGGCGGGACGTGCCGATGACCTCGGGGGCGCCAGCTCGCGGCGCCGCGGAACGAGGAGGCGCGCGTGAAGCAGCTCGGTGAGGTCCTGCTCGACGAGGGGCTCGTGACGGAGGCGCAGCTGCTCGCGGCGCTGGACGAGCAGACCGCGATGGGGACGTCCCTGGGGCGCACGCTCGTGGAGCTCGGGGTCCTCACGGAGGCGCAGCTGGTCCGTGCCCTCGCGGCGCAGGTCGGCATGGAGTTCGTCGACCTCGACGAGTACCCGGTCGACCGCGCGGCGGTGAGCATGGTGCCGGGTGCGCTGTGCCGCCGGTACGCGGTGCTGCCCGTCGGGATGCGCGACGGGGCGCTCGTGCTCGCGACCGCCGACCCCGGCAACGTCGTCGCGGTCGACGACGTGCGCACGGTGTCCGGCATGGCGGTGATCCCGGTGGTCGCGACGTACGACAACGTGCACCGTGCCATCGACCGGTTCTGCCGTGCGGACGACGAGATGGAGGACCTGTCCAACGCGTTCGAGGACGACCAGGCCGAGCCCGAGGCCGACCTGTCGCGGCTCGGCGACTTCGTCGACGACGACGCGCCGATCGTCCGGTACGTCAACCTGCTCGTCACGCAGGCGATCACCGACCGCGCGTCCGACATCCACATCGAGCCGACCGAGCACGACCTGCGCGTGCGGTACCGCATCGACGGCGTGCTGCACGAGACGCAGCGCTCGCCCAAGAACATCCAGGGCGGCGTCATCAGCCGCGTCAAGATCATGAGCGACATCGACATCGCGGAGAAGCGCAAGCCGCAGGACGGTCGCATGTCGGTGACCCACAACGGGCGCAAGATCGACCTGCGCGTGGCAACGCTGCCGACCGTGTGGGGCGAGAAGATCGTCATGCGCATCCTCGACAACTCCACCGCGAGCCTCGACCTGCGCGACCTGTCGTTCCTCGACCACAACTACGAGACGTACAAGGAGTCGTACACCAAGCCGTACGGCATGATCCTGGTCACGGGGCCGACCGGCTCGGGCAAGTCGACCACGCTGTACGCGACGCTCAACGCGGTGTCGAGGCCCGAGATCAACGTCATCACCGTCGAGGACCCGGTCGAGTACCGCCTGCCCGGCATCAACCAGGTGCAGGTCAACCCCAAGGCCGGCCTGACGTTCGCGGCCGCGTTGCGCTCGATCCTGCGCTCCGACCCCGACGTCGTGCTGCTCGGTGAGATCCGCGACCACGAGACCGCGCAGATCGCCATCGAGGCGGCGCTGACGGGCCACCTCGTGCTCTCGACGTTGCACACCAACGACGCCCCGTCGGCCGTGACCCGGTTGACCGAGATGGGCATCGAGCCGTTCCTCGTGGGCTCGGCGCTCGACTGCGTGGTCGCGCAGCGCCTCGCGCGACGGCTCTGCCCCAAGTGCAAGGAGGCCTACCAGCCCACGCCCGCCGAGCTCGAGGCGGCGCGGTTCCCGTGGATGCCGGGGGAGCCGCTGCCGGAGCTGTACCGGCCCGCGGGCTGCAGCGCGTGCTCGCGCACCGGCTACAAGGGCCGGCTGGCGCTGCACGAGGTCATGAGCGTCACCGAGGACATCGAGCGGCACGCCGTCGCGCACTCGTCGTCCGCGGACATCGCCGCCACGGCCGAGCAGCAGGGCATGGTCTCGCTGCGCAACGATGGCTGGCACAAGGTCGCGCTCGGGCAGACGTCGATCGAGGAGATCCTGCGCGTCGTCGCCTGACGCGCGCCGCCGCGTGCGTGACGTGCGGGGCGGCGCCCGGGGGACCGGACCGGCGTCGCGGTGGGCCCTCAAGTCTCTGCACGTCACGGCCGATGACAACCACGGGCACCCGCGTGCCCCGCCGCCCCGGGCGGCGACGCCGTGACGCCGGAGGACCACGTGACCGACCCGTACCAGGGACGCCCGCCCGAGCCGACGCGGCCGCTGCCGCCGTACCGGCCCGCGGGGCCGCAGGCGACGTACTCGCCCGTGCCGTCGCAGTCCGCCGTACCGCAGGTGCCAACGCAGGCCTCGTGGTCAGCAGCACCGCCGCCGGCGCACGGCGGCCCTGTGCCGTTCGGGAGCGTTCCCGCCGGTCCACCCGTGACGCCGTACGGCGGCGCGCCCACCGTCCCCGGACCCGCGCCGACGCCGGTCGGCGCG
>JAEYNO010000187.1 GCA_023412515.1 Actinomycetes bacterium | reverse complement strand
CCCATGGCGACACGCTGACGCTGACCACCCGAGAGGGCCTTCGGCTTGCGGTCGAGGTACTCGGTGAGGTCGAGGATCTTGGCGGCCTCCTCGACGCGCTGGCGGATCTCCGCCTTCGGCGTGCCGGCGATCTTGAGCGCGAAGCCCATGTTGTCGGCGACCGTCATGTGCGGGTACAGCGCGTAGTTCTGGAACACCATGGCGATGTCGCGGTCCTTCGGCTGGACGTCCGTGACGTCGCGGTCGCCGATGAGGATGCGGCCGGCGTTGACGTCCTCGAGGCCTGCGAGCATGCGCAGCGACGTCGACTTGCCACAGCCCGAGGGGCCGACGAGGACGAGGAACTCGCCGTCCTCGATGTGGAGGTTGAGCGCGTCCACCGCGGGGCGCTCCGTTCCCGGGTAGATCCGGGTCGCGTGGTCGAACGTGACCGTAGCCATGGCTGTGCCAATCCCTTCACCGGCAGGTACGTGCCGGACGATCCGTCGTGAAGAGTGTCAACGCAGGTCCGCGGGGGTACGCGGGCCTGCCGAGCCCTCTGTGTCTCCGCTGACACGGATCGAGGACGGTCAAGACCGTCCTCGGTCGCGGCGTCAGTATGGCACAGGTCACGGGGGCGGCCACCGGGACCGCGGGGCGCGGGCAGGGGGTCAGACGAGCGCGTCGCGCAGCGTCGCGAGGGCCGCGACGGCGGCCTCCGGGTCGGCCACGCGGAAGCGTGCGACGGTGTCGCCCGCGCCCACCTTGACCGTCACGTCGTCGGCGTCGAGCGCCGCGAACGCGTGCTCGTCGGTCACGTCGTCGCCCGCGTACAGCACGACCGGTGCGCCGAGCTCGTGGCGCAGCGCCTGCAGCGCCGTGCCCTTGTCCGCCGGCAGCACCGACAGCTCGACGACGTCCTTGCCGTGCATCGTGCCGACGCCCAGCTCGCCGCCGAGCGCGACGGCCTCGGCCTCGGCGGCGTCCGCGACGTCGCGCTCGGCCAGGCGCGTGTGCACCACGACGGCCGTCGGCTTGGTCTCGACCCACACGCCGTCGCGCCCGCGCGCGACCGCGGCCGTGCGCGCGCCGAGCGCCGCGAGCCGGTCGGCCTGCTCGTGCGTCAGCTCGACGACGTCCCGGTCGAGCCCGAACTGCGTGACGCGCGCGCGCTCGGCGCCGTGGCTCCCGACGAGGTACGTGCCCGGCGGCACCTGCGCGAGCGCGTGCAGGTCGCCCATGGCGCGCCCCGACACGAGCGCCAGCACGACGCCGTCGAGCGCCGCGAGCGCCGCGAGGACCTCGACGCCCGCGGGCAGGATGCGCGATGCCGACGGGTCGTCCTGCAGCGGCGCGAGCGTGCCGTCGAAGTCGAGCGCGACGAGCAGCGGGCGCGCCGCCGGGTCCGCCGCGAGGGCCCTGAGGCGCGCGGTCAGGTCGGTGGTCGTGTCGGTCGTCCGGTCAGCCACGGCTGCTCCCGGGCATCGCGGTGAGCGCCGCGAGGAACTCGTCGGACCACGCCGCGACGTCGTGGCTCAGGACGCGCCGCCGCAGCTGGCGCATGCGCTTGCGGGACTCGCGCGCGTCGAGGTGCACGGCGGCGACGATCCTGTCCTTCATGCCGTCGATGTCGTGCGGGTTGACGAGCACGGCGCCGCTCAGCTCGTCGGCGGCACCCGTGAACTCGCTGAGCACGAGCGCGCCGCGGTCGTCGGACCGTGCGGCCACGTACTCCTTGGCCACGAGGTTCATGCCGTCGCGCAGCGCGGTGACGAGCATGACGTCGGCCGCGAGGTACAGCGCCGCCATCTCCTCCATCGGGAACGACTGGTGCAGGTACTGCACGGGCGTGTGCCCGACCTGCCCGTGGTCGCCGTTGATGCGGCCCACGAGCAGCTCGACCTCGTCCCGCAGCTGCTGGTAGGCGCCGACGTTCTCGCGGCTCGGGCTCGCGACCTGCACGAGCACGGTGTCGGTGGGGGACAGCCGGCCGTCCTCGAGGAGCTCGCCGTACGCCTTGATGCGGTGCCGGATGCCCTTGGTGTAGTCGAGGCGGTCGACGCCCAGCAGCAGGTGCTCGGGGTCGCCGAGCTCGCGGCGGATCTCCCGCGCACGCTCCTGCACCTCGGGCGTGCGGGCCAGCGCGTCGAACGCGCGCGAGTCGATCGAGATCGGGAACGCGGCCGCCCGCACGACGCGCTGCGCGTCGGTGCCCTCGTCGACGGTGATGGTCTGGCCGCGGGTCGTCAGGTCGGTGACGCGGCGCACGACGCGCACGAAGTTCGCGGCGTCGCCCGCGCGCTGGAAGCCCAGCAGGTCCGCGCCGAGCAGCCCCTCGACGACCTGCCGCCGCCACGGCAGCTGCGCGAAGATCTCGAGCGGCGGGAACGGGATGTGGTGGAAGTAGCCGATCCGCAGGTCGGGCCGCAGCTCGCGCAGGTACGCCGGGACGAGCTGGAGCTGGTAGTCGTGCACCCACACCGTCGCGCCGGGCGACGCGTCGCGCGCGGCGGCCTCGGCGAACCGGCGGTTGACGCGCTGGTACGCGTCCCACCACTGCCGGTGGAACGTGGGCGGCGCGATGACGTCGTGGTAGAGCGGCCAGAGCGTGTCGTTCGAGAAGCCCTCGTAGTACCGCTCGACGTCGTCCTCCGTGAGCGTCACGGGCACGAGCTGCGTGCCGTCCACGTCGAACGGGTCGAGCTCCAGGCCGGGCGACCCGCCCCAGCCGACCCACGCGCCGTCGGCCTTCGCCATCACGGGCGCGAGCGCCGTGACGAGGCCTCCGGGGGAGCGGGTCCAGCTCGGCGCGCCGTCGTCGTCCAGGCTTACGTCGACGGGCAGCCGGTTCGCGACGACGACCAGGTCGTAGCCGTCCTGCGGGGTGTCGGTGGGCAACGACATCAACTCCTCGAGGTTCGCCATGACCCTAGTCGTCCTATGGGTGACACGCTCGGGGACGGCCAGGACCCGTCCGGGCCCGTGACCGGCTAGGTTGCCGGGCATGGAGCGGATCGGTCTGACGCCGGGGTCGGAGATCGGCGGGTACACCGTGGTGGCCCCGCTCGGCTCCGGCGGCATGGGGACCGTGTACCGCGCGGTCGACGGCGGCGGCACGGCGGTCGCGCTCAAGCTGCTGCACCCGCACGTCGGGTCGGACGCGACCGTGCGCGCGCGCCTGCTGCGCGAGGTCGCCGCGCTGCAGCGGCTGCGGCACCCCGCGGTCGCGGCCGTGCTCGACGCCGAGGCGGACTCCACCGAGGCCTTCCTCGTGACCGAGCTGGTCGCGGGGGACACGCTGACCGAGCACGTGCGCGAGCGCGGGCCGCTCGACGCCGACGACCTCGTCGCGCTCGCCGAGGGCCTGCGGGCCGCGCTCGCGGCCGTGCACGCGGCGGGCGTCGTGCACCGCGACCTCAAGCCGTCGAACGTGCTGCTCACGGACGACGGCCCGGTGCTCATCGACTTCGGGCTCGCGCAGGGCGTCGACGACGACGCGAACCTCACGACCGCGGGGCTCGTGCTCGGCACGCCGGGCTACCTGGCGCCCGAGCTGCTGGACGGCGGCGACCCCAGCCCGGCGACGGACATGTGGGGCTGGGCCGCGCTGCTCGCGTTCGCCGCGACGGGCCGCGACCCGTTCGGCTCCCGGCCCGTCGAGGCCGTGCTCGCGCGGGCGCGCTCGGGCGACGCGGACCTCGCCGACGTCGGCCCGCTGACCGCGGCCGCGATCGCGGGCGCGCTGCGCCCCGACATCCTTCTCGATCAGGCCCAGGCCGCCGAGACCGCCGCCTATATCGCGCGCCGGCGCGACCTCATCGCCGCGG